>JADFPM010000249.1 GCA_022562335.1 Chloroflexota bacterium | reverse complement strand
GGCCAACGTCAAGATGTTGGCCGAGCGGGATGGAGACGACTACATCATCAACGGCCAGAAGATATTCGTGGGCAGTTCTCTGGGCGCCGATTACGTCTGGACCATCACCTGCACCGACAATGAGGCCCCCAGGCACGAAAACCTGGGTTGGTTCATGATTCCCGCCGACCTGCCCGGGATAAGCATTCAACCCATGGACCTGCTGATCGCCGGCGGAGAAGGCGGCGCCGGTTCCGGCGTGAAGAACACGGTATTCTTCGACAACGTCCGCGTTCCCGCCACCAACCTGATCGGCGGCGAGAACCAGGGCTGGAAGGTCGCCACCACCCACCTGGAGTTGGAGCACGGCTCCGGCGGGCGCATCGGCCGGAACTGGCTGGTGGACCGGCTGTTCGAACACTGCAAAACCACCCAACGGCGTGGGGAGACCCTGACCAAAGACCCCGATGTCCGCGACCGGCTGGTGGACGTGTACATCGAGGCGGAGATCGCCCGGCTGTTCAACCTGCGCAACTATTGGATGCGCCACAGCAAAGTCCGCATGACCTACGAAGGCCCCCAGACTTCTTATTTCCGCAAAACCTCGGGCCTGCGCATGTCCGCGGCCATCCTGGATATCCTGGGACCCTCTGCCCTGACCTACGATCCCAAGTGGGGCGCGGCCGAAGGCCATATGGAAGCCCATCAGAGGTCGGCCATAGTAGCCCTGCATCCGGGAGGGACCGCCGACATTCAGAAGGTCATCATGGCCCGGCGCATCGGGATAGGCCGGGAGGTAAGGGAGCAGGCCGGCGCGCTGGCTTAATAGCCGTCAGCCGGCTCTAAAAGACGATGACCCTCAGAAACCATCGAAAATCCGGTCAACCGTGATGGACAATCCTTCGACAGGCTCAGGACGAACGGGTGGCAAGGACCTCCTCCGTTCGTGGTGAGCAAGTCGAACCATCTTTTGAGACTGTTTCCAAGTGTGACCCAGAGGAGCTGAAATGGACCTTTCATTGACTGCCGAGCAAGAGATGCTCAAAGCAGCCGTCAGCCGGTTCATACAGCAGGAGTACCCCAAGGAAACCCTGCTGGAGATGCAGAGTTCGGGAGAGGTGGCCCCCTCTCAACCGTGGCGAAAGCTGGTGGAAACCGGCTGGCTGGGTATCGTCATTCCCCAGGAATTCGGCGGCGAGGGCGGGTCTTACACCGACGCCGGGGTCCTGTTCGAGGAGTTGGGCCGCGCCCCGGTGCCGGGTCCCCATATCAGCTCTTCCGTCTTGGGCGCCCTCACCCTCTTGGAAGGCGGCACCCAAGAACAGAAACAGGAATGGCTGCCCCGGCTGGCCAAAGGAGAACGCTCTCTCGTCCTGGCGCTGACCGAGGCCGATTATTCCTGGTGGCAAGAAGATGTCCACCTGGCGGCCCGCAAAGACGGCGATGGCTACAAGTTGAGCGGCACCAAGGCTTACGTGATGGACGCCAATTCGGCCAGCCATTTCCTGTGCGCCGCACGCTCTGAGGAGACCGGCGAGGTGGGTCTGGTCCTGGTCTCCGCCGACGCTCCCGGCGTGGCGGTAAGATCGCTTCCCGGTTTCGCTTGGCACCTTTGCGAGGTGGTCATGGAGGACGTGGCGGTATCCGGTGGCGATGTTTTGGGCAACTCTTTCGCCGGTGGCTGGGACGCTTTGCAAAGGGCCATTTCCAAAACCATCCCCATTCTAGGCGCATTCCAGGTTGGGGCCTGTCAGGCGGTCTATGAGATGTCCGTCGACTACAGCCGCACCAGGATGCAGTTCGGCACCCCCATCGGACGGTTCCAGCGGGTCCAAGACCACATCATCAACCTGGTCAACCAGTTGGACGCCGCCCGTTGGACCAACTACGAAGCCCTTTGGAAGATGGACAGCGGCAAGGAAGCGCAGGACGCGGTCCATCTGGCCAAGGCGGTGGGCAGCGAGGCCTACTACCAGGCCTGCAATTTTGCCCACGAGGTCCATGCCGGGCTGGGCAGTATGACCGAATACGGCCTCACCCTTCATACCACCGCTTCGCGCACCCTCTATCACTATCTGGGCGATCCCAAATTCCACCGGCGGCGGTTGGCCGATGCCCTTGGCATCTGACCGGTAAACCCGGATCGGCCGCCGCGGACAGGTCGTGGCCGGCGTCCCGCGGCCTCCTGCCGGCAGGTATAGGTCTCCCCAGGCCATCGAGGCGCATATGACCACTTTTGATGATGGGCCTGAAAGGCCCATAGGCCTCCAGGCATACTCCCCGGACTCGCCAAATTATTCCGCGCCTCTCCCCAAGAAGTCCACCGGCCTGGAGTCCTTGGATGGGCTGCTGGGCGGTGGGATATTCCCGCGTTCCCTGGTGATACTGGCCGGCGCACCGGGCACGGGGAAGTCCATCCTGGGCTTTCATATGATGGCTCAGGCCGTCCTCGAAGGTGCCAGCGCTTTGCTGGTGTCCACCACCCTTCAACCGATTGCCAAACTCAGGGAGCAGTACGCCGGATTGACCTTTTTGGGGCCCACCGGGGTTTTCGACGCCTTTGAGTTGCTGGATTTGGACCCCGACGTCCCCAGCGAAGCCCTGAACCGGATCCTCAACAGCATCGTCCAGCGGGTCCAAGAGAAGAATGTGGGCATGGCCGTCATCGACAGCTTCAGGGCTATCTCAGACATAGCCGACAGCCGGCGCCAGATATGGCGGTTTTTGGGGACCTTGAGCGCCCAATTAGTAGAGCACGATTTCGTGGCCGTTTTGGTGGGGGAATACGACCTGCCCAAAGACCTGGACCTGCCCGAGTTCGCAATGGCCGACCTGGTCATCTATCTGGAAACGGATAGGCAGGTGTCGGCCGACGTGCGGACCCTGCGCATCTACAAGATGCGGGGAGGGCGGTTCACCGAAGGCAGGCACGCCTTTGAAGTCGGCGAAGATGGGATACAGTTCATCGGGGCATACCAGATCGCGGCCGGTCCGGAAACAGAAGACCAGGAACCGGATGCCGAAGGTTCTCTGGGGAATTTCCCCCGTTGATTCTCCGGTGGTGGTCCCGGTGGAGGTTATGATTCCTTCAAGACGGAGTTTTAATCATCAATCTACAGTTGATAAAGTCAAACCAGGGTTCCTAATGGGAAATAGATTCGCAGATGAAATAACCGGATTGCTAGAGCGTACCTCTCCTGATTTGGCTGCTGCCTATAAATTGGAATTCAAGAATTTCTTCGGCGCGGTTACCGGGTATGTCGATGGAAATATATTTATCTCATGTGGGAACTTTGGTGTTGCTTTGAAGCTGCCGCCACAAACACTCGATGCGTTGTTTGCGATGAAAGACGTGGAGCATCTGAGATATTTTGCGAAAGGGCACGTCAAGAAAGAGTATGCGGTGTTACCGGAACGCATATTGAAAGATGACCAGCATTTCAAAAGACTTGTCGAGGAAAGCGTAGGATTTGCGCTCAAATCTCCGGCCTAGGGCAGCCCGTGGCCCGGCGGCCGCTGCCCGTTGCGTTTATGGCGACCATCTGCTTGGCCAACGTACCGCCCTAAAAATTTCAACCCCCTGGGATGGGGGGTTGAAAATCGCTCGCCTTTTCTAGTTACGTTGGCCGAACCCGGCCACCGTTGCTAGGGCTTGAAGAGGGCCATGCATTTTTCGGAGTTGAATACGTAAGTCTCGATGTAGTCGAGGATCTCCGGTTTGCGCTTCAATTCCTCCATCGCCCCCGCCAGGCACATCCAGTTCAGCAACTCCTGCTGACCCGCGTCCTCGATCTGGGGAGTGGTGACTCGGCGCCACGCTTCGTAGTTGCCGTCCTTGAGCTCTTCGAACCGAGCCCGGTCGGATTCGTGGTCGGGCCACAGCCAGTTGTTCTTTTCAGTCAAAAAAGCGTGGGACCAACTGGAAGACGCGATCAAAGCCACCCGGTAGGGGCTGTCTTTGAACGCCCTGACCGTGGCTGCCCCGACTTCCATGCATCGCTTGGGCGTGGGGCCGGGAGGATCGTCCTGGTTCTCGAATTCGATCGCCCCGCCCCGGTTGCGGATTACTTTGCTTCCGTAGCAATTCACCGCAAAAGGAATCACCGGGTAATCAAAGCCCTTGCGGTCGTAGTCCAGGTAAAGCAGGGTGTTGATGAAGGCATGGCCCAGGCCGCCGGTCTCGT
>JADFPM010000248.1 GCA_022562335.1 Chloroflexota bacterium | reverse complement strand
GAATCGTTTTTCATCAAATCGGTCCCAAAATCAAAGTTGGCCCGGCCACCGGAGTTTGGTTATGTATTCTAGATTATACGGTGGTGCGAACAGTATTAGACAGTGCAACACATGGCCGTTCCGCCGATTAGCCGTGCAGTAGACACCCGGTGACAGTTGGGAATGGTATCATCGCGTCGGCGGCGATCGATCTTGCAACCTCTGCGCGCTGGTCAGCGACAAAACCCGGAAACACCTATGATCGGCGGCTTTTTTGGTTCCGGGTGTGAAGGCCCGGTCCGGCAAAGGAGAGACCCATGAAAAACAGTTCTTCCCGCATCTTGACCACCCATGTGGGCAGCTTGACCCGGCCTCCGGAATTGATGGAGTCGATGTTGGCCAAGGAAAACGGCCGCCCCTATGATCCCGATGCTCTGGCGGCCCTGGTAAAGGACTCGGTGGCGGACGTGGTGAAAAAACAAGCCGAGGCTGGAATAGATATTCCCAGCGACGGGGAGTATGGCAAGACCAGCTTCTCTGCGTACGTGAACGAGCGGCTCACCGGCTTCGAGCCCAGGGAACGGAAACCCGGCGAAAGCCCGATCCTGAACTGGGGCAGGGACCGGAAAGCCTTTCAGGATTTCTACGAAGAGTACGACGGCGCCGCCAGGGATTCCGTGGCCCATCCGGTGGTCTGCACGGGCCCCATTGCCCAGGTGGGCCAGGACGCGGTCCAAACCGACATCACGAATCTCAAGGCCGCGCTCGAGGGTGTGAAAGTCGAGGAGGCGTTCCTTCCGGCGGTGGCGCCGGGCACCGTTGAGGGGCAACGGCGCAACGAGTATTACTCCACGGTCAAGGATTACCTCTATGGGGTGGCCGACGCCATGCGGGAGGAATACAAGGCCATCGTAGACTCGGGCTTTTTGTTGCAGATAGACGACCCCAGGGTGGTGACCCAGTTCGACATGATCGACCCGGCGCCCACGACTGCGGAGTTCCGTAAGGCGGCCGAACTGCGGATAGAGGCGGTGAATCACGCCATCGGCGGGTTGCCGCCGGAACGCATCCGCTACCATCTATGCTGGGGAAGCTGGCACGGTCCGCACACCACCGATTTCCCCCTGAAGGACATCATAGACCTGGTGTTGAAGATAAATGCCGGCGCCTATTCCGTCGAAGCTGCCAACCCCCGTCACGAACACGAATGGCGGGTCTGGGAGGACGTTAAACTTCCCGAGGGCAAGATCCTGATACCTGGGGTCATCGCCCACACCACCAATACGGTGGAACATCCCGAGTTGGTGGCCTGGCGCATCGAGAATTTCGCGCGGCTGGTGGGGCGGGAGAATGTCATCGCCGGCAGCGATTGCGGGTTCTCCCAGGGCGCTTTCCGGCCTCGCGTCCACCCTTCCATCATGTGGGCCAAATTCCGCACCCTGGCCGAAGGGGCCAGGTTGGCTTCCGAAAGGCTCTGGTAAGTCTGTACGATCGGTTGACCACCTCTTTTAAGACCCGCGCATCAGTCTCAAAATGGAGGGACCCAAATGGCCAATCCAACACTTCGCACCGCCGTGAGCAACTACGGCCATACCAAGCCCTTGAAGGACGGCACCGCCGTGTCGCCTCGTTTCGAAATGGAACACGTCGATGTGACTCCGGCGACCAGCATCTTCCGGCGCATGGTAAGAAACCTGGAATTCGACGTGGCTGAGATGGCCCTGTCCACCTATTTGTGCGCCCGCGCCCATGGCAAAGCCTTTACCGGGATACCGGTTTTCCTGACCAGGAGCTTCTACCACGCCGGCATCACCTACAACGTTAAATCGGGGATAAAGACGGCGGCGGACCTGGCGGGCCGGCGCATCGGCGTGCGGGGCTATACCGTCACGCCGGGGGTGTGGACCCGGGGAATGTTGCAGACGGTCTACGGCTTGGACCTGAATTCGGTGACCTGGGTATTGTCCGGCGACGAGCACGTGGCCGAATACCAGGCGCCGTCCAACGTGGTGTCTTCTCCCAACAGCGACCTGGTGGAGATGCTACTTTCGGGAGAGATCGATGCCGCCATCGGCGCCGGGGCCAACGATTCCCCGGACATCAAACCCCTGTTCCCCGATGCTCAAGAGGCCGACGCCCAGTGGTTCAAGGACAGCGGCATCTATCCCATCAGCCATATGCTGGTGGTCAAAAACCAGCAGCTTGAGGACAATCCCTGGCTGGCCGGCGAGCTGTTCTCCCTGTGCCAGGCCGCCAAAAAACCGTACCTGGAGCACCTGCACTCGGGAGCGGACCTGACCCCGGCCGACCAGGCTTTGCTAAACCTGGCCAAGATCGTCGGCGACGACCCCATCCCCTACGGCCTGGAGAGCTCGCGCAAGACCATCGAAACCTTCATAAGATTCAACGTAGACCAGCAGGTGATTCCCGAATCCGTGGACGTGGACGCCGTTTTCGCCCTCTAGCACCCCGGCGTTGGATTTGGAGGTTGAGTGTCCTGCGCGGCCCTTGCGAAATGCTTGTTTAAGCTCATCATTGGCCGCAAATAGCCGCGTTTGGGAAGCTATCCTGAGTCAGAGCCGGTAAAGGTTACGGGTGTTTTAGGTCCACCGAAGGAGAAAATAATGAAAGATGATCAAATCATGCGATCGGCGGGTGAGATCAGAGACGTCGCGACCGGCAGCCTGTCTAGACGGGCGTTTCTGGGCCGCTTGGCCGTGTTGGCCGGCGGCTCGGCCGTGATGTTGGCCTGCGGCGCCGAGGCCACGGCGGTTGCTCCCAGGCCTGCGTCAAGTCCTGCCGCTACTGCGCCCCCGGAAGAGGCTCAGATCGAGGCCGGCCCGGTGGAGTTTGATGCCGATGGACGCAAATTATTGGGTTATCTTTCCAGACCGGCTTCGCCCGGGCCTCACCCAGGTGTTTTGGTGGTGCATGAGAACCGGGGGCTTCTGCCCCACTTCCCCGATGTCACCCGCCGGCTAGCCAGGGAAGGATACGTGGCCTTGGCCGTGGACATGCTGTCCCGTAAAGGGGGAACGGATTCGTTCCCCGATACCGACGCGATGCGTGACGCCCTGCGCGGGATTCCCACGGAACAGATCGTCGAAGACGGGAACGCCGGTGTAGGTTACCTGCAAGACCAGCCCTACGTTATAAGTAACCGGATTGGTGTCATGGGATTTTGTTTCGGGGGCAGTATCACCTGGCTGATGGCCGTCGGAAACCCAAATCTCCGCGCCGCGGTGCCATTTTACGGCAGCGCCCCTCCCCTAGATACGGTCCCAGGTCTGCAAGTCCCGGTGCTGGGGATCTACGCGGGAGAGGATGCCCGAATCGGCGCGGGGGTGCCAGATCTGGAAGCGGCGTTAAAGGCCGAAGGAAAGAATTACAAATTCATCACCTATCCAGGGGCGAACCATGCGTTCTTCAACGATACCAGCAGCCGTTATCATCCAACGGCCGCCGGCGAGGCCTGGCTGGAAACTTTGAGTTGGTTTGAAGACCATCTGATGGATTCTTAGCGAATCAAAGACATAATATTTCCCTAGCTAGCCGGAGCCGGCATGGGGACTGATGATATCTCAAAAAAGGGAGTCTTTGAGTCTTTGAGTCTTTGATGGAGGGCAAGTGGTGGCTGGCCGTGTTTCCGGGCATCTGCATAGCGCTGTTGGTGCTGTCGGCCAACATGTTTGGCGACTGGCTGCGGGTACGGCTGGACCCTCAGCTTAAGAACCGTTAGGGTCAGGCCATTGACAACCTCAACCCCACTACTTCGAATTACCGGCCTCCACGCCTACTTCCTGGGTTTCTGAGGCAGCGGATTGCCATCGGCAGAGCACTATCCACTGAAGCCCAGCTGATCGTGCTGGATGAGCCGGTCTCGGCGTTAGACGTGTCCATACGAGCGCCCATCCTTACCCTATTGGAAGACCTTCAGGCAAGGCTGGGGTAAGCTATCTCTTCATAGGCCATGATCTGGCGGCGGCAGCCCATATCAGCCATCGCATCGCGGTGATGTATTTGGGCAAGATTGTCGAGTTGGCCGACAGCTTGGAGCTCTGCAACAACCCGATGCATCCCTACACCAAGGCACTCTTTGCGGCATCACTGCCATCTCATCCCGACGAGGAGAGAGAGGAAATCGTGCTAACCGGGGAGGTACCCAGCGCCCTTGATCCTCCGTCTGGGCGCCGCTTCC
>JADFPM010000247.1 GCA_022562335.1 Chloroflexota bacterium | reverse complement strand
CTCTCCCCCAAGCTGGAGTCGCGGCAGTATCTGCCGGTGGTGATGCGGGAACACGCGGCGGCCAAGACCAGGGGCGTCGGCGGAACTCCCAGCTACCTCATCGGCGGAGAATTGCTGGGCGGCGACATCAGCCTGGAAGACCTGGCCGCGGCCATAAAGAAGGCCGGCCAGACCTAGTTCCCCCTTACGGGGACGGGCATTTGATCCCCGGTTGACTGGCAGGGGCACTCGTCTTCGAGTGCCCCTGCTGATTTCAGGGAGATTTTCGCATATCCGGATGATTTCCGGATGATTTAAGGAGGACTCATGGCAAAGACCATTCTGGTAAGTCCCATTTTGGCCACCCCCAACGGGATCATGTCCCACGGCGTAGAGGTCCCGGCGGGGAAAATGGTGTTCGTCTCCGGCCAGGTGTCTCGGAATTCCCAGGGGGAGATAGTCGGAAAGGGAGACATCACCGCCCAGACCCGCCAGGTGCTGGAAAACATGAAATCGGTGCTGGCCCAAGGCGGGGCAACCATGGACGACGTGGTGAAGGTGACCGTCTTTGTCACCAATGTGGCGGAGCACTATTCCCAGATACACCAGGTCAGGGCCGAATATTTCCCTAAAGATTATCCCGCCAGCACCATGGTGGAGGTCAAGGCCCTGGTGCAGCCGGAGTTGCTGATCGAGATAGAGGCGGTCGCGGTGGTTAGCTGACGCGTTTCTACCGCGCCGGCAGGTGCTCCCCGAACCACTCCAGGGTGGCCGCCATCACCTCGGTGAAGGCGGGTTCCTGGTAGACCTCGTAGTGGCCGTAGCCCTTCAGCACCACCAGCTTTTTGGGCTCCTTGGCGTGGGCGTATAGCTGTTCCGATTCTTCCGGTAATACCAGCCGGTCGTTGTCCGAGGTTATGAACAGAATGGGCCGGGGAGATATCTTGTCGACTATCCATTCGGGGTTGAAGCCCACGGTGTCGTCCACGTATTCCATCGGAATGGTGCCCACCGCCGCCGGATTGTTGCGCCGGGCGGCTGCCGCCAGGTCGGCCGATTGCCGGTCGGGCAACAAGATCTCGCTGCGTTCCACCATCTGAGAGTCTCCGGTTTTTGCCCGTTGCTCCCGGTCCGACTTGGAACGCTCCAGCAGGTCGAACCACTCGTCCACCCTTCTTACCCGGCTCATCCACCGGGCGCCGTGGCCGATACCCACCACGCTGACGATGCACTGGGGCCGCTGGTCGATGGCGGCCACCCAGGAAACGGTGGCCCCGCCGTAGCTGGTGCCGTAAAGCCCGATGCGGTTTTCATCGACCTCGGGCTGCATCCCCAAATAGGTCATTGCCGCTTGAACGTCGGCCACCCGGCTGTAGGGCGCCAGCCTGCTGCGGGACCCCTCGCTTTCGCCCCAACCCTTGTAATCAAAGGTCATGACGGCGTAACCGGCCTGGTTCAGGACCCTGGCGTTATCGGGAAGATACAGGTCCTTCACGCCGGTGTAGCCGTGGCATAGCAACACCCCAGAGCGTATTTCTCCGGGGGGAAGGCCGTCGGGAAGGTAGATATCTCCGCAGAGTTTGAATCCTTCGCTGTAGAACTCAACGGCCCGTTTCATATTTAGCCCTCCGGCAGTCATCCCGTTTCCGGTCTAGTATCAAGGGTGATTTGAACGCCGGGATTATAGCATGGGCCTTGCCTGCGCCCGGCGATGTCTCAGGCCTCTGCCTGGGAGGAAACGCGGACGTCATAGGCGCTGAATACGCCGGGGCCCATGATGAAATCGGACCTCATCCCCGAATGGGCCTTACGAAACGCCTCGCTTTTGGTCCACTGCTCGTGGGCCTCGGCGGACTCCCAGTGGGAAACCACCAGGAATTCCTCGTGCTCGGCTTCTTCCACCGATCGCCAAAGCTCGAACCGCAAGAACCCCGGCACCTTCTCCAGGCCGCCCCTTTCTTTAAAGAGCTCCTCCAGATCGGGGCCGTGGGGTTTGCGGACCTTGAACCCGTTGGTTGCTACGTACATCGTTTATCTCCTTTAGGCCGGGTTGGTTGTATGACCAGGGTTAATCGCCTTGGGCGGATGCTAAACCTCGCTCAACGACTCCAGCACGTTCACGGGGTGGTCAACGCCGGGCGTACAGGCTGTTGATGTTGGCGTATCGTGCTGGGTCCAGGTCTTTTCCTTCCAGCGCCGGATGATCCGGGCCGTAACGGTGAGCCCGAAAAACGGCGTTGGAAAGGTCGTTGGGGTTTGCCCGGTTGGCGCCGGTAATGAAGAGGGGATTGATGTATTCCCACACGATCTCCTTGTTGGGGGTCACTTCGAATATCCGCCCCGGCGAACCTTCGCAGATCAACGTATTGCCGTTGGGCTGGCGTTCGCAACTGCTGATGGCCTGGCTATAAAAGGACAAAGCAGGGTTGCCCATGTACTCCCAGGCGATCTCATTGGTGCTTGGATCCACCTCTATGACCCGGGAATAGGTGGCCCTGGGACGGTGGAATCCATTGTCGAATAGCAATATCCGGCCGTTGTCCAACCAGGTGGGGTGGTGCTGATGGTCGATGTCTCCCGGTCCCCACTTCCACTTGAAGTCCCCGCTGGCCTTATCCACTATCCCCACCACGCTGGTCCGGCGAAAGCTGACTATCAGGTCTCCTTCCGGGGTTACGTTCAACGAGTTGCCATGGGTCCACTCCACCCGGTCTTCCAGGGGGCAGATGACGTCCTCGTCCACGCTCAAATGCTCCCAGGAACGCCACTCGTACACCACCCTGCCATCGGGGGTTATCTCCTGAATCTTGTCGCCGAACATTTGGTCCGGGTCATCGTCCGACGGCCTGCCGCCGCGGATCTGAGCGGTCAGTTCAGCAGAAAGCCGGTCGAATAGCAGCACCAGGGTGTTGCCGTTGGGCAATCTCTCGTAGTCGTGATGGATCATGGGGTCGTGGTGCTCCCAGACCACGTTGCTCTCCCAGTCCAGTTCCAGCAGCGCCCCCGACGAACCGCCTATCTTTTCAGCGCCGCCGGCGTCATCGGGCGGGTTGGTCCGTAAAAGCAGGTGGCCGTTGGGAAGCAGATATGCGTAGCCGATTCCCTCATCGGAATGCCACCGATGGCAGACCCGGCCCTCCATGTCGATCAAGGTCGCGTGAAATCCCCGGTTATTGGTTATCAGGGTGTATCCCCGGTAGCAATGTTGGGGTGCGTAGTAGATCAGCCCCACCGCATGATGCGTAGACCAGCCCATGCCTTCCTCCTCGTGACGATCCGGCATTCGCAGCCGGTTTTGGCAGCAGTATACCGCCGCCCCCACGGGATGGCGACAGATCGCCCACGAACGATATTTGGGACCCACCTCCGGGGTTCACGTCTAGGCGCCCCGATGAGGGAAATCCCTCAAATCGTTTGCTGGACAACCATAGCCCGGTTTGCATGTTGGCTTGATGGGGCTCCATTAAGTAAGAACGTAACATTCGAGGCCAAACCCAAAGTACCAAGCAAACCGGAAAAGGCCCGAGGTCATGGTTCAAAGAACCGCATCTAGAATGGGACAACGAGGGTTCACGTTGGTCGAGTTGCTGGCTGTCATGGCCATCATGGGCATCTTGGCCGGCGTCGTTGCCGGGGCCGTGGTCGGGCTGGGCAGTAAGGGCCAGCTAACCCGGTTGCAAGGAGACCGCAACACCATCGCCAAGAGCGCCGACCGGTTTTTCACCGACGCCTTCCCCCAAACATATCCGGTGGTCGACATCGACACCAATGGCGACGGAGAAGTGGACGAACTGGACGACCTTGTTTCCGTGGCCGGTGACCTGAACGTCAGGCTCATCGACTTCGACGCCATCATTCCCCAGAACGCCACTCTAAGTTTCGTTCCCGACTTTTTGAAAGAGGTCCCTGACTCCGCGGCCCTGGTCAGTTGGCGGGTGGACCAGGCGACGGGCAACGTGTTTTTCACCGAGGACGGCGCGGCCCTGGTGCGGCCATCGCTGGCACGATTCGATGTAAAGGCCAAGGACACCTCTCGGAGCCAGGAAGGGGCCAGCGTTCAGAGCGACCACGTATTCACCCTGACCATGCGGCAGGGCGAAGCCCCGATCAACACCATAGAGATGACGATACCGGCAGGCTACGTCATCGGCGGACAGCAATTGACTGAAGGCGCGGTGGTGGGTTCCTTGGCAATCACGTTCAA
>JADFPM010000246.1 GCA_022562335.1 Chloroflexota bacterium | reverse complement strand
CACGCGGCGGTTCGCTAGAGAAACCTGGTGGCGGCGAACGACCTGGATCAAGCCAGGGCAGGCATGTCCTCGCTGGTCAGCCGCGACCCTTCACACCTCACGCCTGATCAGGTGGCGGCCGCCACCGTGGAATCGGTTTCGGAGAACATGTCCGACGGGTTCCTGGGCCCCTGGCTGGCCTTCGCGTTGTTCGGATTGCCCGGCGCCGTCGCCTACCGGGCCATCAACACCCTAGACAGCATGATCGGCTACCATGGCAGGTACGAGTACCTGGGCAAAGCGGCCGCCCGGTTGGACGACCTGATCAATCTTGTTCCCTCCCGGTTGACCGGTCTGCTGCTGGTGGCTGCCAGCTTATTCTTGCCCGGCCAAAACCCGAAGCAGGCCTGGCGGATCATGTGGCGGGACCATGCCAGGACGGAAAGCCCCAACGCCGGGTGGCCCATGAGCGCCATGGCCGGGTCCCTGGGCATTCAACTGGAGAAGGTCACCGATTCCGGCGAAAGTATTTACCGGCTGGGCGACCAAAACCGTCCCCTGGAACCCCAAGACATCACCCGCAGCGTACGTTCCATGTACCTGGTGGCCGGCCTTGGGATAGTTCTGGCATTGGGCCTGAGCTACATCAGGGCATCCACTCTTTGGTAACGGCCTTCACCAAGGTCCAATCACCATGGGAATGATGTTAGGATGGAAACGCTCACCTGATATGCCATTCCAGAGGGCCAGAGGCCCAGGGCTTTGATATGAACCAAACCCCCCATGGGATCGATCATGAGTCCAACCGTCCCGTGGTCATGGGGCGCAACGGCATGGTTTCCTCCGGACATCCCCTGGCGTCGCAAGCCGGGATCGCAATACTTCAAAAGGGAGGGAACGCGGTAGACGCCTCCATGGCCACCGCCGCGGCCCTAAACGTGGTCGAGCCTCTCATGTCCGGCGCCGGCGGCGATGGGTTCATCATGGTTTACTGGAAAGAGACGGGCAAGATCGACATATGCAACGGCACCGGGGCCGCGCCCTACGCCGCCACCAGGGAGCACTACGCCGATGAATTGGGAGGAATACCGTTGACGGGGATCAAGTCGGTTTCCGTGCCCGGCTTGGTCGACGCTTGGCTATCGTCCCACCAACGGTTTGGCTCTCTGTCGCTGGCTGAAGTCATGGCTCCGGCCATCGACCTGGCGGCCAACGGCTTTCCCGTTAGCGGCGTGGTGGCTCGGGCCATCGCCGGCGACGCCTTGCTTTGCGAGTTCCCCACTTCCCGGGCCGTGTTCACCAGGGATGGCCGTCCCCTTCAGCCGGGACAAACCATGTATCAAAAGGACCTGGCCCGCACGCTTCAAGCCATCGTCGACGGGGGCCGCGAGGCCTTTTACGAAGGAGATATCGCCAGGGAGATGGTGGCTTTCAGCGAGGAACAGGGAGGCTTGCTTTCCCTGAAAGACCTGGCCGATTGCCATTGCCGGTGGCAGGAAGCCATCTCCACCAGCTACCGTGGCCATACCGTTTACGAAGCTCCGCCCAACTCCAGCGGGCATATCCTGTTGCAGGAACTGAGCCTGGTGGAGCAGTTCGACCTGAAGTCCATGGGTTGCAACACGGCGGAAAGCATTCATTTGATGGTGGAGGCCAAAAAGCTGGCGTTCAGCGACCGGGAAACCTTCATGGCCGACCCCGACTTCATAGACGTGCCCATCGAAGGGCTGGTTTCCAAGGCCTACGCCCAGGAGCGGGCCAAGCTTATCGATCTAGACCGGGCGGCAACCACCGTGATGGCGGGCGACCCTCATAGATTCCAGCCGGGCTCGGGGGCTTCACAGGGCGCTCGGGTTGGATCTGGCGCGGGCCGGCCTGAGGAGGACACCACCTGTTTTGCCGTGGTGGACCGGTGGGGCAACGCGGTCTGCCAATTACAGAGCATACAGAGCGGGTGGGGTTCCCGGTTGATCGCCGGCAACACGGGGATTCTGCTCAACAACAGGATGACCTACTGGCATCTTGACCCAGAGCACGTGGATTGTCTCCAGCCAGGAAAGCGCGTTCGCCACACGATGAATCCGGTGATGATGTTTCAGAGCGGCCAAAAAGGGGCCAATGGCAAATCCGGCGGCGAAGAATTGGTTTTGGTTTGCGGCACTCCTGGGGCCGATACCCAGGTGCAGACCAACCTGCAGATGATCACCCACCTGGTGGATTTCGGTATGAACGTGGCTGAGGCGGTGGAAGCTCCCAGGTGGAGAAACGCCCACAGCCCGACCGAATCCAACTTCCCCCACGTTTGCGATGACCTGCTCCATATGGAAAGCCGTTTCTCACCGGAGATTCGGTCTAGTTTGGGATCCAAAGGTCATCGGCTGAACATCCTGGGCCCCTGGGGCGCCCAGGGTAGCGAGGTGATGATCCAGATCGACCCGCAAGAGGGCGCTATAAAGGGCGCGGCCGATCCCCGCCGGGACGGGTACGCCATCGGATGGTAGAACAGACCATGATGCGGATCCAACACGTTTTCTGTCTGCTTGAGGAAATAGACGGTGCGTATTCCCGGCCATAAGAGATATTCGGACCCCGATGAGTGCGGGAGCCGGGCGGGCGTCTTCGCCGAAGCCGTGCGCGATGGGGACATGGAACTGGCCTGGTCCATGCTTTCCAAGGAGACCAAAGGGATGCGCATGGGCGTGTGGGCCACCCGGAACGACATAGACATGCAGGTGGCCTACCGTGCGGCCTACGACACCAGCCATCCCCAACGCGCCACCATGTTGGAGGATTTTCGGACCACGGTCCTGCGGTTGTGGCCCCTGGAAGACCTTACCGGCCTGGGCGTTTCGCCCACCAACTACGTAGATGACGAGCACGCCTTTGCATTCCTTCCCTTTGGGTTGACGTTGGACGTCGATAGACTTGCCCACCGGAAACTGATGCCGGGGATAATCCTGCCCATGCTGTTGGAAGACGGCGAATGGCGGGTGGACCTTCCTGGCTGGCGGTTTCTGGAAGTGGAAGGTCAGGGGCAAACCGGCCCCGGCCCCGGCTTAGGATAAAGGATTTGTCCCGCAGGAGATCGCCCGACGGTCTGGCCGGCGCTGAGAGAGTGACCGCTGGGGGCCCGGTTGGGGACAAAGCCTGCCAGTTGTGCCATAGGAAGTCCCCTCACCTCACGGTCCATCATCTGGTTCCCCGCTCACGGGGAGGCCGTTTGGGCCCCAAGACCCAACTATGCTCCACCTGCCACCGGCAGCTTCACGCTCTGTTCTCCGAATCGACCCTGGCCCAGGGGTTGGATTCTTTGGAATCGATCCGGGCGAACCCCCAAATGGCTGGATA
Organism: Chloroflexota bacterium; assembly: GCA_022562335.1. Lineage (GTDB taxonomy): Bacteria > Chloroflexota > Dehalococcoidia > Lucifugimonadales > UBA3495 > Io17-Chloro-G2. Next base: position 862 of record JADFPM010000246.1, on the reverse strand, counting down.
CCTGAAATGGGTCAGGCGGCAACAAGGCCCCGCCAGCTTTAGGGTACGGCGTTCCAACGACCGCAGTTGATACCCTGGCTCTCCCGCCATTCCGGCCGCGGTTCAGGTATCCTGCCTTAGGTGTGCCCAATCCCCGACCGGCGTGAGAGGGCCTGGACCACCATCTTCCACGCCTGAACCACCTATCAGTCACCAAGGTATCCCATTCTGCACGTTAGCCGCAATCAGTTACCTTAACGTTTTATTTTCCTCCGGTTTACAATCTTTGCGTTGGGAGGTGTGGATAATTTAAAAAACGGTTGTCAATATGGCGTTTACCAAGCGGGCTCACCGGTCAAACCAGGTTAGGGAATTCATCCTGAACCACGCCCAGGAACACCCCCGGAGCGTGGCCCGAATGGCGGGTCAAACCTTCGGCATCTCCCGGCAGTCTATCGCGAAGCACCTGGGGATTTTGGTGGATCAGGGGCTCCTGAACGCCAAAGGACGGTCCCGGGGCCGGGAATACCACCTCAGGTCCACCTGCAACCAGAGCTTTGAGCTAGAGGTCGCCCCAGGTCTCCAGGAAAACCAGGTATGGCGCCAAAAGATGGCGCCTTTTTTCGTTGGAGTGACCGATACGGTCAAGGAGATCTGCCAGTATGGGTTCACCGAGATGCTGAACAACGTCATGGCCCATTCCCAGTCTCCCGTCGCGCTGATCAGTATCCAATTCAACGCCGTGAACATACGGATGATGGTGGCCGATACCGGTATCGGCATATTCAACAAGATCCGGCAGGAATTCGGCATGGATGACGACCGGCATTCGTTGTTGGAACTCTCCAAGGGCAAACTGACCTCCCGCCCCGAGAGCCTCACC
>JADFPM010000245.1 GCA_022562335.1 Chloroflexota bacterium | reverse complement strand
GCCAAGCTCGGTGTGATACCGAAATATTTGCACATCGGGTCGTTAAGATGAATTAGCCGCCGGCCCGGCCCGCGCGAACTTTCTCGGGACCCATGGTTTAGGAATTCCAAGACCGATCGTGATCGATACACAACCCGCAAAGGTAAAAAAACCCCGGAGGAAGATCTTCTACGGTTGGTGGATCGTGGCCATCAGCGCCGTCATCGACGCGATGAAGCACGGGACATTCAACCGGGGATTCTCCGCCTACGTGATCCCGCTGACCAATGAGCTGGGCATCGGCGTGGCCGCCATATCCCTGGCTGAGATGCTGGGCCGGTTGGAAGGCGGGCTCCAGGGTCCGCTGGCGGGGTATATGACCGACCGCCTGGGACCCCGGTTGGTGCTGGCGGCCGGCGGCCTCACATCGGGCTTGGGGTTCATCCTGCTTTACTTCACCCATAGTTATCTCTCTTTCATGTTGGTTTTCGTGGGCTTGCTGTCCCTGGGGTTCCGGGGAGGGTACAACAATGCTTCGGTGCCGGCGCTGAACCAGTGGTTCCGCCGTAGAAGAAGCCTGGCCATGTCTACCGCCTCCATCGGGACGGGTCTGGGTGGTGCGTTGGTGGCCCCGCTCATCGGTATCATGGTGGTCACCTGGGGATGGCGGCAGGCCGCGCTGGTCTCCGGCATCGCCATCCTGGCCGTGGTCCTGCCCCTGTCCTACCTGGTGAAAAAAACACCCGAGAGCATGGGATTGCATCCCGATGGCGACGACGGCCCCAGCCACGACCCCGAAGGAATCACGAATCCTGAACCAGGCGCCCGGGCTTTGTTGGCAGAATCCGCGGGCGAATCCACGGCGGTCACTTCTCCCATCGGGCCTGGAGAGCCGGACTTCACCGCGAGGGAGGCCACCCGCACCGTCTCTTTCTGGCTTTTGGTGTGGGCGGTGGGACTGCGCAATACCGTACATTCGGGCATGCAATTTTTGCTGGTGCCGGTGATGGTCTGGTTTCTGATGGGCGCCGGCCGGACCGAGTCCGACAGTCAGCCCATCGCATTCCTGTTCGTGGGCATCCTGTCTCTATGCACCATGGTGTTCAACCCGCTGGTCGGCTGGATCGGCGACAGTTGGTCCAAGCAACGGCTGAGCGCCGTGGCCATGGTGTCGGGTGTTTTCGCCCTGGTGACCCTGTTGAACCACAGCGGCATGCTGTGGCAGCTGGGGGTGTTCGCGGTGCTCATGGCGTTTTCCGAGAGCGCCAATCCGCTGGCCTGGGCCATCATGGGCGATTTCTTCGGGCGCCGGAGTTTCGCGACTTTAAGGGGGATACAACATCTTCCCGACCAGCTCATGTCCATGAGCACGGCGGTGTGGATGGGATGGATATTCGACCACACGGGCAGCTATTACTGGGCGTTGCTCCCCCTGGTCGGCATTTACAGCCTTTCGGCGGTCTCTTATTGGATCTTGCCCCGGCCCAAGCAGCCCATCCGCGGGCCCGGACCATTGATATCGCTGTAGCCGGCGGGGCATTCGAAACGGCGCCCACCCGGTACCGGCGCCGGCAAAGGCGTATGATTCAGTCTTAAACCAGCGGTATACTGTTGGCTCGCCCGGCAGTCGTTAAGCCGCCGATCTGACGAATCTGCGATGATCACAATGCCTTCTGGAATTTGAGCGGTTGATGTCTAGGAGAAAAGTCATATGGTTCTCGAATCTGGAAAGATAAGCCCCGAGGGTGTCGCCCGGTTACGGCAGCGGCTGGGCAGTTTCAACCGGCCCCGTCAATACGGCGTCGGCCTGTTCAACGAGTCGGCCAGCCAGGATGCGATCCGGCATTTTTGCCAGGGCATCGGAGACACCAACCCCCTTTACTGGGACAAAAGCTATGCCCAGGCCACCAAGTTCGGCACCATGGTCGCGCCGCCCTGCTTCCTCTACAGCGTCTATTGGTGCTCCGGCCGAACGGGAGGCCTGCCCGGGGTCCATGGTTTTCACGCCGGAAACGACTGGGAGTGGTTCCGGCCCATATATCTAGACGACCGGATATCGGTCCAAGAGCAGTTCATTAACCTGGAAGAGAAGAAGAGCGAATTCGCCGGCAATATCCTGATCCAGTCCAGCATCACCACCTACCGCAACCAACGGGGCGAAGTCTTGGCTAAGACCAGGGGTTGGCAGATCCGCGCCGAACGGGACGCCGCCAAAGAGCGCCAGAAATACACTTTCGAGCCGTACCACTACACCCGTCAGGAGATCGAAGACATCCAGGAAGCGGTGTTGGGAGAGGAGATACGCGGCAACGATCCCCGGTGGTGGGAGGATGTCCAGGTGGGCGACGACATGAAGCCGGTGGTCAAAGGGCCCATGAGCCACGGCGACATCACGGCCTTTGTGGCCGGCTGTATCGGAGGCATATCCCACGGGATCCAGTTGAAGGAGATGTTGCGCCATCCTTCCTGGGGATTCACCGACCCCAGCACCGGAGCGCAGGAAGCCATCATCAGGGTCCACGACATTCAAGAGGCGGCCGAAAGCGCCGGTCTGCCCGGCGCCTATGATTACGGTTGCCAGCGCTGTTGCTGGATGGGCCATCTGCTGACCAACTGGGCAGGGGACGACGGATTCGTTAGAAAGATGTACGTGGAGCTGCGCCGGTTCAACGTGGTTGGCGACACCACCTGGTGCAAAGGAAAGGTGGTTGCCAAGCGGGAAGAGGACGGAGAAAAGCTGGTGGACCTGGAGATCTGGGGCGAGAACCAGCGCCAGGAAGTCACCACCAAGGGCACCGCCACGATACGGCTGCCTTCCAAACTCGAGACGTCCTGGTAGCGCCTGGTCACGAGGGCATTATTTTATAAGCGGCGATGTCGTTGGACCTAAGGGCCGGCGGGTACATCTCAGCCACTCGGTCTTAGCTTTGTATTATCGAATCGACTTCTCGATGATCGCTTTCAACTCCGCATAGTCGAATGGCTTGAAAAGGTACACGGATGGATCGGTAGTCTTGTCTCGCGTCAGCTTGGCTTCATCGGCGGATCCTGTGAGGTAGATCACCGGAATGTGGAATCTACGCCGGATCTCTTCGGCGGCTTCGATACCATCCATTTTCCCACTGAGCCGAATGTCCATCAGCACCACGTCTGGGTGCAGCTGAGATGCCGCTTCCACAGCAGCTTCTCCGGAGCTGATCTCCGCGGGCACGTAATAACCCATGGCTTCCAGTTGATACCGCATGTCCATCGATACTATGGCCTCATTTTCCACGATCAAGACCCGGACCTTGGCTTTGGTCATATCTTTCTATCCCGTGTGAATCAAATCGCCTGGTTTGAGCCTGTCCGCTCTCATGACTCCCAAGCCCCGCAATAGCATCTACATTCTTTGCCAGGGCGATTTCTTGGGTGCAAATTTATGCAGCAGGGATTGAAAATCGGATAGCTCAACCAGGGAACTCGAGCTGCGACGAACGGGTCCGGTGAGTTGAGACGTGAATTCGTTCTGGTTTCTTTGCAAACTAAGCCTTGAGCCGGTTTGGAGCGCCAGGATGAAGGCGACCAGCGACTCCATGATTTCCGGGCCAAGTTTCTGTCCGATTTCGTCCAGCAAGCACCGTCCTCCTATGAACGGGCATTCGGGCCATTGGACTCCGCTGGTCTGGGAGTCGCTTTCATGTCTCGGCCGCCTCCGGCGAACCCGCCTGCTTCGCTGCCGTGATCCTTTAGGCTGGGCTGCCAACCGCTTGTTGACCCGCCGCACCGCATCGGCCTCTCTTTTTGCGGGAACCGCCCTTCTTTAAAATCCTGGTTCGTAACTGCGAGTTTGTTCGGCAAGATGAATGTTGATCGTTCCTCGCTCTTCTCCGCGCCGATGGTGGTGTTGTTTGTGGTCCGATTTCCTCGTGAGTTGGCGGGTGCCGAATGGGGGTGATTGCTCTAGATGTATCTTAGCCTCGGGCAAACTGGTCGCACATCCGAGAAATTCCGGATTTTTTAAGGAAGGAAGATCAAGGAGACTATCGGATATCCGTAAACTTACGGAGAAAGCGGCTTGGTCCAGGCATAGATACGCCTTTGAAATATGTAGGGGATGAATGGTGGGATATGTGGGAGGCGGTTCAAAGGCAACGAACGAAGCCCAGGAAGCGGGTCAATAAGGTGAGGTGATATCTATAGCAAAGAGGCTGGGGCAAGATTTCCTGCTGGAGTGGACAGAT
>JADFPM010000244.1 GCA_022562335.1 Chloroflexota bacterium | reverse complement strand
TGGCTACAATGCTGGATGGGGAGGTGTATTTGGGAAAGGTCATGATCCGGCCGCTGTCTCAATCGGGTGACGTCACCTTGTATCTATGGCCCTTGAGGGTCCTTAAAAGCAAGATGGGTGGCCCAACCTTCGGCGTCGACGTGAAAGGGGAAGAGGTCCTGCGCTTTGACCCTCATGGCCCGCGCGGTCATTGGCACAAGGGCGGCTATGACAAACTGGGGGCCGGTGGGTCACACACCGAGTTTCCCGATGGATTGGTGGACACCCCGGCACAGATCTCTTGGGCCTTAGGCCAAATACGAGACGAAGGCCAGACATTACTTGAGGAAGCCGGAAAGGCTGTGTCCCTCGACGGGGATCTGGTCGAAGCCGCTTCGCAAGCGATAATGGCCCACCTGGAAGAGCAGGGCGACCTGCGCCCCCAGGCCATCGCACAGGGAGTGCTAGAGGCCTAAAGTCCATAACCGGGCCACTCCAGCTATTTCAAGAGGCGTCTAGCGGAAGGCTGGCGCCTCTTTTTCCTTGACCGCCCTTTGGACAGGAGTAACTAGGAAATGAGAATCCTTTTCCATTCGGAGGACGGGACCGCCGGGGAATCATCGAAGGCCAACGGTTTGAGATGGCTCAACCAAGTCGTCCGCGTATTCACCGGCGCCTCCAAAGACCGTTCCCAAATCGGTTCCTCGCATGGATTTGGCATGGTCAGTCACGAGAAAGGTGAGATCAGGCTTGGCGGCGGGCAATCGTTCAGCAGATTTTTGACCGATACCGTCAGTTTCCACCATTGAGGGCCCCGGCCCTGACCGTCGTAGATGGTCAACCAAAATAGCTGCCGGGTCATCATCACGCTCCTGTACACCACGCTGACAGAGCTAGACCATCATGAGAAAACCACCGGCATAGGTCGAGGGGGAGGCTGGTGTGGAACGTAGGTATCTGGCATTCGACCTTGTGGGGCCTGGCCCGGCGGCGAAGGCGGTCCCGGATAGGGAGACCTGGAATGCCCATCGCCCGTCGGGGATCTCCTGCGCCGCGATGTTGCCCAGTGACACCGGCCATCTGGTGACCTGGCATGGGCGGACGCGCGATGGCGGGGTGTCCAGCCGAATGAGCGAGGAAGAAGCCAAGATCATGGTCCGGAAATTGGTGGATATGGTCAGCGGCGGCTACATCCTGGTGACCTGGAATGGACTGAGTTTTGATCTACCCGCCTTGGCCGAGGAATCTGGCCTGGATTCGGAGTGCCGGCTATTGGCGTCGCGGCACGTGGACATGATGTTCCATGTGTATTGCGTCAAGGGGCAATATCTGGGCCTGGACGCGGCGGCCACGGGGATGGGGCTACCCGGCAGCACCCCAAGTATGGCCGGAATAGACGCGGCCCGGTTTTGGACCCAAGGGAAGCACCAGTTGGTGTTGGATCACCTGGCCGGGTACCTGCGGACCACCGTGGACGTGGCATTGGCCGGTGAACGGCGCAAGGTCCTGCTCTGGACCAATAAGCGCGGCTCATCCCAGGGAATGGACCTGCCGACGGGTTGGCTTACCGTAACGGAAGCCGCGCGGGTAAAAGGCATCGATTTCACCCAATGGCGATGGGACCGCTGACCGTTGAGCAGCCAACGCCATCATGGGATGGTATCTCTGGCGGTCATCCCGCGTCAGCGCCAAGCCATGTCCCCGAAGTCGCTATGCGGCCCGATCGGGCCACACCGGCTCGTTGTAACCGATCGGGACCGAAGGCCGAGCCCAGCGCGGCGGGGTCTCAGAGAGGCTCAACACCGGCCCAAGATGACGCAGCCGGCCCGCCGGCGTGTCGCTGTCCATCGACCAGCCATCGATCTCATCTGGGGTGAATTCTTTGGGCACGTCTTTGAGCTCGGATTCCGGCACCTGGCCGCGCTCGACCAGCCAACGCCCGGTTTGCGCCAGAGATATCCGCACCAGCCAACTGCCGCCATCGCGGGCGCGGCGGGCGAGGGCCACCATCGCGCCGAATGCCATCAGATAGCCGGTCAGATAATCGATGGCCGACACGGGGTAGAATTGGGGGCCTGCCTCCTCGCCGGGGAACAGTTCACCCTGGCGGCTGGTTATGCCGCTTATTGTCTGCACCACGGTGTCGAAGCCGCGCCGCGCCGACCATGGCCCCACATGGCCGAAGGCGGACAAAGAGATGTATATGATGCCGGGCCGCAATTCCGCCAGCGCCTCGGGCGAGAGGCCCCGGCTGCTGAGGGTCCCCGGCCGGTAGCCCTGCGAGAACACGTCGGCCTCGCGGACCAGCCCCTTCAACGTTTCCAATTCCTTCGGCTCGCGGAGATCAAGTTGGGCGGAGAGTTTGCCGTGGCCGGTATCGTATTCCTGGTAGACGATACTCGGGATGTGCGGCCCAGTGATCCTCAGGACGTCGGCGCCGTGCTCGGCCAGGGTGCGGGCGCAGGTCGGCCCGGCGAGCACCCGGGTCAGGTCGAGCACCCGGATGCCGGATAAGGGCCGATCGCCTTCCGGGAGCTTTTCCGGCGGACTGTCGCCGATCTTGATGATCTCCAGCACCGGCAGCGATGCTATCGCGGCGGCCTGGGGGTGCTGGGCCCATTCTTCCATGGTGCGTATCATGCCACCGGCGCCGTTGGCGGCGATGATCGCCTCCTCCAACTCAAGGGCGTCCCAATTTGCCACCGCCTTCCGGACGGCCTCAGGGTCTTCAGGAACGCCTAGCACGCCGAGGGCGGCGGCGCGATGGTTTGGGAAATTGCAGTGGAGATAGCTCCAGCGGCCGTCCTTGGCCGGATATACGCCCATGATCGAGTTCCGTTCGGTGGAAACGGGAGCGGTGTCGAATCTCATGTAACGCCCGCTGCGCAATGAGGCTGTCGCCCGGCGCACGTCGACGGCGATCTCCTGGCGGCGCCCGGTGCGCAATTCCCACAGATCGGAGACGGCCATACCGACCGCCGCCAGCGCGGCCGAACTGGTTTCGCCGATGCGGAACGGCGTCGGCAATAAAGGATCGGCGCCGCCGGTGATCTTGACCTCGCCGGCGCGTTCCTCGGGCCAACCTGCAATGGACAAAAGGGGGCGTATAGCTTCGTTAGACATGATGAAAATCTCTCCTTCCTACCAGGGTTTTTATCCGAAAGCCGTTATCAAGGCCGGTATTTGTCGCCTTCCTCCCGGGTGATCCGGCCTGACGCCATCAACCACATGCGGGAGATCTCAGGGCCCATGAACTTGAAATTGTTTCGCAGCATCTTTTGAAGGGCGGGGTATTCGGTCCCTTCCAAGACCTCATAAAACCAGTTGCAGAAGCTGCCGTGCTCGCTCTTAAGGTCCACGATGGCGCGGGCGTTGTCCACGGTGGCCTGTATCTTCAGCCGGTTGCGGATTATCCCAGAGTCGTTTCGAAGCGCCTCCACCTCGGCGGGCCCGTAACCGGCGACGGTTTCGATATTCCAGCCGCCGAACGCCGAGCGGAACCCGTCCCGCTTGTTCAGGATCATCCGCCAGGTGAGCCCGGCTTGGAACACCTGCAAGCTCATCACTTCGAACAGGATGTCGTCGTCGCTGACCCGCTTGCCCCAGATGGTGTTGACGTACCAGTCCCGCAGCGGGTCCGGCGGCGCCAGCGGGTCGTGGGGTTCCTCGTGCGGCATTCGTAAGGCCCTCCGTCGATAGCAGGGATTTGACGCTGGTATCTCCCTGCGGAAATCAGTGTGATCAACCCCGTTCGCCCTGAGCTTGTCGAAGGGCCCTTTTCCGGAAGGATGGTTCGACAAGCTCACCACGAGCGGAAGATTCTAACGGGAATTTGCAATACAAGGTGCTAATTCTGACGCTTCCTGCCGGTCTTCTCTTCGACCAGCTGCCAGGTGCGGTCGTTGAACGGATAATATTTGCCGGGAGAACATCTTTCAATCTCCAACTGGGCCTTGATGATCTCCTCCACACTCTCCCGCTCGTGGGCGATACTTATCACCTCGTCCACGATGGCCTGGGGCACGATCACGGCCCCATCATCGTCCCCCACCACCGCATCGCCGGGACGCACCAACACGCCACCGCATTGGATGGCGTCGTTCACCTGCCACGGCCAAAACTCGGCAGGTCCTTGCTTGGCAGTGGTGCTGGCGGAGTAGACTGGGAAGCCGTATTCTTTCAATGACTTGCTGTCGCGGGCGCCGCCGTCGGTGACCAAACCGCCGACTTCCCGCTGTTTTAAACGTAAGAATTTGA
>JADFPM010000243.1 GCA_022562335.1 Chloroflexota bacterium | reverse complement strand
ATGGTGTTGGCGGTCAGCCGCTCACGGGAGCTCCACGAAGGGTTGAAATGCCTGCCCGAGCGCACAACCTACCGGGCGCTTCACCCGGACCTGAAAGGGGTCTGGCAGTTCTTTGGCCGCATCGACGTGGGAGAGGGTTGGTTTTTCCACGGCCCCGTGCCCGACGACGCCACCCCGGACAATTACGACTATGACGCCCTGCTGCAGCGGGCCGCCGGGTTCCAGTTCTCCACCACCTTCGACCACTTGGGATTTTGGGAACTGCGCGTGGCAGTGGCCAACACATACCGCCGGGGGCGGGCTTTCATCGCCGGCGACGCCGCCCACACCCACCCACCCTACGGTGCACATGGCCTGAACACCGGCCTGGAAGACATCACCAACCTGGGGTGGAAATTGGCGGCGGTGCTGGAAGGCTGGGGAGGCGGCCGCCTGCTGGACTCCTACAGCGACGAGCGGCAGCCCGTGTTCGTGGGGACCGGCGAAGAGATAATCGCCGGGGGCATCAAATCGGACCGGGCCTTCTTGGAGCGTTACAGCCCGGAACACGATAAGGCCGAATTCGAACAGGCCTGGAAGGAGTTGGAGACCGCCGGCAGTGCCCGGCCCCGGTCTTACGTTCCCCACTACGAGGGTTCGCCGGTGATCTCAGGACCGCCAGATTCTTCTTGCGGCATCCACGGCAGCCACTCCTATGCAGCGCGGCCGGGCCATCATCTGACGCCCCAACCGCTATCTTCCGGCGCCAACGTCTTCGAGGAACTGGGCAACGGTTACACGTTGCTGGCCTTTGGCGCCAACGGACAAAAAGACCAAAATGTACTGGAGTTTCAGCGGGCGGCCCAATCTTTGGGCGTGCCCCTGAAGGTGGTTCGGGATGACTATCAAGGGGACCGCAAGGCATACGAGTCTCCCCTGATCCTGGTGCGGCCCGACCAATACGTCGCATGGGCGGGGGACGATGCGTCCCCGGACGTATCTGGAATCCTGCGAAAGGCCATCGGCATCTAACAATCACGAGCCCTTGCTGACCGTTTAAACGGGTCCATGGTTGACCTTGGGCGCCAGCGCCGAAGACCTTTGTTAAGATGAAAAACCTGGTGAATGAACTGACAAATCCAGGGCGGACCTCGCCGGTTGTTCTCACACTCTTCTTACTTTTAGTCATCGCCTGCGGGGAAAGCTCCCCGCAGGTTGCCCCGGAACCCATTTCCCCCTCTCCGGGATTGGCGACGCCGGATATTATCAGCGATGCTGCAGTTTCTCCCACCACCATTGCCGTTCCGACCGGTCAGACGTCGTCAAGCAAGGTTATTACGCTACGGAATCAGGGCGGTGGAATGGAAGGTCATACGCCCAGGGGCTTTCGCGGTATGGGCGCCGGGTTGTTCGCCGGGGATAACCTGAATCCACGTTTCCCCAACGGAGACGGCGTCCAACTCTTTTTAACCTTCGATTTGAGCGCCGTGCCCTCTGGAAAGGTGGTATCCGCCCTGCTCCGCTCGGAGAATGCCTCGGTTCGGGGAATGCCCTTGAAGGATTTGGGGCCCTTGCGGGCGGAGGAGATACGTTACTCCGAGTTTTCCCCGGCCCTGTGGGACCTAGAGCCCGTTGCTGATGCCGATGTTTGCGAGTTCGCTACCTCGTCAGAGGGACCGTTCCGGTGTGACCTTGCCGATGCCGTCCAGGGGTCGTTGAACGATTCGTACCCCTTCGTCCAATTCCGGTTGCTCCTTGATCGGGCTGGAAACAACGACGGAAGCCCAGACCTGGTTTCCTTTTTCATCACCGGCTCCAACACCAATCAGCCGGGAATTTTTGAGCTAGAGGTAACCATCGAGCAGGGAAATTGAAACATCGCCGGCCCGGCCCAAACCGGTGGGTTAAACAGGATTTCCCACTGCGGAGGAGTCCTAGCCGAGGTTTGACATCTGGGACCAAAACAGCTTCAAATAAGCAGAAATACGGTCTCTGAAACGGAGGGTCGTGGGTCCGAATTCCTCCGGGGGGCGTGGCGCCGGATCTTCTAGTGCCTTGCGCGGAACCTGACGGCGAACCTTGCCCCGCATTCCCCACAGCGCCTATTTTCGCCCGAAGCTCGCACAGCCCGCCCACAGTTGGGGCAGTAGTGGACGCCATCTGAAAGCCGGCGGCCTGCCCGCCTCCCAGCCCTATCGGGGTCATCGCCAGGTGTTAGCCTTGAGATTGAGAGTATGGGGATGGCGATGGTCACGGACACCAATAGAATCGACAGAACTCCGACCGTCCGCAATTCGGCGGACCCTAACTTTTCGTACCAAAACATCCAGATCACAAGCACGCCCAGCGCACCTGCGAGTACCGCGGCGATTGGTTTGAGCCATCGGTATTGAGCAGATAGCGGGCGCAGCGATAGCAATGATGTGTGGCCCGCGACGACCGAGATGATCGCTAGGGTGGCCGCAAATCTCCACGGATCATCATCGTTGTTTGCCTCACGCCAAAGTGCGTAGAGAAATACCGGGAGCGCGCCCAGCGCAGCCAACATTCCTGTTCCCGAAATCAGGAAGTAGCCCACCGACCGCTTCTCAAAGCCGGCGGCGTTCACCATTATCAGCAACGAGGTGGCCGAGACGAAGAGCGTGGTACCAATGATCTTGAAGGTCCAGTCGTCGAGGTCCTGCCGCAACAGTGCGTAGATACCGAGTACAGCGCTTATTCCAACCGCGCCGATCAGGACGCGAAGGGCCAACTTGTAGAGGATTCTCACGTTCGTACCGCGTTCAATCCCCGTCTCCCGATCGGAGGAATATTTCTTTCGCGCGGACAATGCAATGCAAGGTATCTCCCTGTTGAATCCCTCTCACGATGGCTGGCCAACTAATTTGTTGATAGTATTACCCTTATCCGTGATAGTTTTCTTCTACTTCGGCGACGGATCGGCCCCAAATATAACAAGATGGCGTCCGTCGTAAGGATCACGCCTATCTTCCTCCCTGAATCATACCCTGGGCGAAGTACCTGGCCACCGTGGCTTCGTTCTCCGTGAGGGTCATGCCATTCGTTCCCGAAAACAGCAAACGCCTTGGATCACCCGAAACGTGACGCAACCCCAGGATATGCCCAACTTCATGGCTGCTGACACGCCGGTCAAACACTGAAGGTTCATCAATGACAAAGAAAGTGCTAGACCTGGATGGGTTCATGCCGTTGGGTCCACCTAATCTGCGGATATAAAAACCGTTTATCGCAGAAGGCTGAGGAAGCGCGATATCAACCCCAATTCTACGGAAGAAGCTATCTAGGTCCCCTGCCAGCATCCCTCGAAGAATGGCTTCCGGCACTACCACCGTTCCAATGCTCTCTGGGACCAACCGAATGCCGGCCTGCCTCCAGATGTCATTCATGCCCTCAAGGACCTCTCGCAGGTCCTTCTCGGTGCGGTGGGTCGATATCTCCAGATCAGGGTCCTCTTTATCGTCCACCAGCAGAAAGAGAGAAATACTCAAGCTGATGACTTCTCTCGGTACGTTGGCGGCCTCTGTCGCAGCGGTTGGTGATACCAGCGTAGGGATGGAGTCTCCGGCAACCGCGCAACCGGCCAATACAGCCGCACCGATCAGCGATCCGATGTAAAGCCTATTCATGGCTGGGGCTGGTGCTCACGAGCTCTTGAAAAGACGGTTGGAACCGCAACAAGCGTCCCGCCTAGCCAGCCGCCAGCAGGTCGCAAGCCAGGGCCAGCATGATCTTGGTGCCGCTGATCAGGCTTTTGATGCCCACCGACTCGTCGGTGCCGTGGTTCTTGTTAAGCATGGGATCGTCGTCGGGGTGGGAACCGGAAAAACCGTAGGTGATGATCCCCAGGGGCCGGGTGAACCGGGAGTCGGTGAACCCGGTGCTGATGGCGGGAACCCATTGGATGTCGTCCCGCTCCAGGGCCATGGCAGTGACCGCCTGGATCCTCTTGGCGAAGTCCGTGTCAAATGGCGAAGAGTTGGGCACCGCCATGTAGTCGATCTCGAACTCCACCCCTGGTATCCCTTCAAATATCTGGTTGAGCTGTTCCCGTACGTAGGTGTCGTCCTGGTGGGGCAGGGTGCGCACGTCGCAGGTCATGCTGATGGACTCGGGCACGCTGTTGGACTTGATGCCGCCCCGGATCATGGTGGGCGTCACCGTCATGCGGGAGAGGGCCCGCAAGATTGACGCGAACCGGGGCTTCTTGGGCTCCGTGTCGGCAATGATCTGGTCGATGTT
>JADFPM010000242.1 GCA_022562335.1 Chloroflexota bacterium | reverse complement strand
AGGTCCAGTTGGAGATAATAGCGGTCTTGGGTTAGCGGGCGCCAACGTCCGCCGCCCGGAATCGGCCGTCCCGGGCGGCGAAAAAGCGGTGGTGCTGATCCCGGTCCCGTTAATCCAGTGAGACCGAGTCCACCCGGAAGTTCCAGATGCCGCCCCTTTGGGGTTGCCGGCCCCCCAGCACGTCTTTGAAATGGGGCAGTGTGTAGATGGGGGTACGGTCGAACATCTCGTCCACCAGCTCGGAGGGCAGATGGGCGTGGTCCCGGCCGTCGGCGCAGTAGGCCAGGTAGTTCATGTGGGCCTGCTCCTCCAGCTGCATCATGGCCGTGACCGACTCCGACAGGGTCTTGCCGGTGGTCACCGCACCGTGGCCCTGCAGCAGGATCACCGGGTCCGACCCCATCAGGTTGACCAACTCCATCCCCTCTTCATCGGTGACGATGGTTTTCATGTGGGGAAAGACGGATATGGGATTTCTCACCCACTCGACGCCCTCCTGGCACATGGGCACCAGGGGCACGCCCAGCACGGTCATCAAGATGACATAACGCGGGTGGACGTGAACCACCGATTGGACGCCGGGCTGGGTCTTGTAGATGCAGGAATGTATCTTGATCTCGGAGCATTGGGTCAGCCCGGTGCGGCCGCCCACCTTGTAACCCTCGGTGTCGCAGATCACCATGTCCTCGGGGCGCATCACCGAAAGGGCGTCCAGCTCGTACTCCCGGCCCTTGACCACGAACCGGCCGGGGTCCGACGGCAGCCGCATGCTGGCGTGGCCCAACGCCGACCGTAGCCCCACCGCCAGCCCAACGTCGGCCAATATCCGGTTGGCCGCCGCCGTCTGCTTCATAACATCGTCCAACTCAGCATCCATTACCATCAGCTGCTCCTTTTTGCTTTGGGATTAGAAATCAGGAAATTTCGGGGGTATTGTAGCGGATTCGTGGCGTGGGGACGCCCGCTTTGATCTTAGCCGGACGTATCGTCGGACATTTCGCGGGGCATCACCGGCTGGCCGCGGTCCGTCAGGTTGACCACCGTGGCGGCCGATGCCGCTGCCAGGTCGTGGGGAGTGATCATTATCTCCTGGCCCCAAACACCGGCGCCCACTCCCAGGATGTCCTCATGGGTGAGCGCGGCGTCGATGAATGACCGGAACCCCTGGGGCTGCCAGTGGAAGGGCGGGATCGATCCAATCTCGTATCCCGTCACCCGCTTGACCGTCTCCGGTTCGGCCAGCTTGATGTTTCGCGAGCCGATGGCCTTTTTCAGTTGGCCGGATATGGCGTTCTTATCGGCGGCCAGCATCACCAGCACGTGCTCCCCATCGCCGGTCTCGAATATCAGCGTCTTGACCATCTGGGAAGGCTTGCACCCCAGGGCCTGGGCCACGTTGGCCGCCCCTTTTTCCGTGCCGGGAGGGAAGGCCAGCTTGGTGTAGGCCAGCCCCTTTTCATCTAGGAATATGTGGGGAGGCAGGTCCACGGCATTATTGCCAGGCCCGGTTGTCGACGACGGATTCGTAGGTTGCCCCCGGTTCGACCAACCCCGGATACCCCAGCATCCATTGGTAGGTATATTCGAACCGTTCCCGGGTGTAGGCCGTGGGAGGTCCGTAAAGGAGCCGCCAGGTTTGAAGCTCGCCGGGCTCCAAGAGGCCTTTGGCTTCGTCCAGCAGGTAATGGGCGTACTTGGCGGGGTTTTGGTTGATCAGGCCGGAAGCGGCCGCCTGGGCGCGAAACATGGCGGCCAAGGTGGGGCCGTCCAGCTGGTCTCCCGCCGCCTCGCTGCGGGTGGAATGGCACTCCATGATTATGCGGAACCCCTGTTTTTGGGCCACGCTGATCCACGGTTCCATGAAGTTGCCCGCCGCCACCCGGCCGTCGCGGATGGCCTCCAATCGTTCTTCCATGGTGCCGGCGTTGGTGATCACGATGTGTTGTTTATCGACAAAACCCTCCAGCATCTTCAAGGTGGTGAAGTGGGAGCCGTTGAACGGGCTCACCGCCACGGGGACATCCTTGAGCGCCTCGGGCTCGTAGATGGCGCTATCGGGCGCGGCGACGATGGCCATTTTCGACATGGCGGCGCCCAGGGCCACGATCTTGGCGGGCCGCTGGCCGGAACTGACCGCCTCCACGGTGCGTTTCATGACGCCCCACTCGCACATGCGGTACTGGTCCACACCGCCGTCGTTGTAGAGCGACTCCATGGTCCGGTCGAAAATGCCTTCCTGCATCGCCTGGCGGTCCGCGTCGACCTGGGCCGTGCCGGGGGTGGTGACGATCTCCACGTCCAGCCCTTCCCGCCGGAACAATCCTTCATCCCTGGCCACCAACAATGCCAGGTCGTGGACGGCGTTCATCATCGAAACCCTGACCTTGGTCAACTCCTGCTGGGCGCTCATGGGGCAACCTCCGAGCCTGGGTCCCAGGCGGTCTTGACTTGGCATAGCCGGTCGAAATAACCGGGATTTTCAACAGTATAGGCCCGCCGGTTCGCCGGGTTCAACCGAAGATACGCGGGATATGATCCCGGCGTGGGGCTACAACCCCTCGCCCCGGTGTACGATTTTACCGCCCACCATGGTCAAGACCGAATGCAATTCGGGAATGTCGTCTTCGGCTATTTCCAGCAGGTCCCCGGACAGCACGGCCAGGTCGGCCAGCTTGCCCGGTTCCAAGGATCCTCGGCGGTTTTCGTCGAAACTGAAATATGCCCCGCCCAGGGTGAAAGCCCGCAATGCCTCCAATCGGCTTAGGCATTGCTCCGGACCCAGGACTTGCCCGGTGTTCCGCTCCTGCCGGGTCACCGCCGACCAGAGGGTGACGAAGGGGTTATATGGCTTGTTGTCGGTCCCGAAACCAAATGGGATATTCTCCTCCAGATAGGTCTTATGGGCCGCGGCCCGCCGCGCCAACTCTGGAGAGTCCACCAGCGGCCGCCCCCTGAGCCATAGCTCGGTAAGGGGGATGGTCTCGATCACCAGACCCAGGTCCCGGATACGTTCCAACTCTCCATCCGTGGCGTCCCGGGTGTGGCCCAGGGTCCAGCGGCGGTCATTGATGGGTATCTCACGGTGGACCTCTTCGAAGACCCGCAGGACCTCGTCAAGCTGGTCTCGCACGATGGTGTTGACCCGGAGGTTGTAGTGGGCGGCCAGGCGGACCAGCCGCAGGAACCTGCCCGGCGGATTATAAGCCTGGGAGAACCCCGCCCATCCGGTGTAGGGCAGCCCCGCAGACCGGGCTTGGGCGATGTAGCGGCTGCCCCGGTAGTTGAAGTAGTAACCGCTGATCTTCAGCATTTCGTCGCCGAATCCGCCGCCCGACGCCGAGTGGGACCACCGCTCCATCTCCCGCTCCGCCTCCGCCATCGACTTGAATGCGGGGCTGAGCACCAAACGCGCCCGGACCGTCATTTCGCCCCGGTCCCACAGTTCTTTGTAGGCGTTCAAAACTTCCGGGGCGACCCCGTGGCCCTCGTAGGTCCCGGTGGTCCCCACGGCGTTGTAAAGCCCCATGGACTCCTTGAGCGCCTTCACCCGCTGGGCGTGGCTGAAGCGGGGCGCCACCTTCATCAGCGTGAATTCCAGCGTGGGGAAACGGCCCCGGTCGATCAAGATGCCCGTGGGCTCGCCGTTCCCGTCTTTGTCGATGACCACGCTGGAATCCGGCGGCTGGGTATGCCGGTCTATCCCCGCCAATTCCAGGGCCAGACTGTTGGCCACTCCCACCGACGGGGGCACGTTCCATGGGGTCCAGGTTCCCCGTATGTAAACCGGGTTTTGGGGTGCCGCCCGGTCCAGCTCCCACCGAGTAGGGTACCGGCCCTCGGCGAGATTTTCGGGAACGTCCGCATAGTTGGGCGGGTCGCCCACGGGCATGGTGGTGATCCATTCCCCCGGACGGGCTAGGCCTACCTGCTCTCGAATCACCGTCAGGATGTCCTCGACGGACCTGGCTCCTGCCAAAGACGGATAGATGCGTTTCAGGCCCTCCCGGTCCATGTGGGCGTGGATATCGATGATGCCGGGAATGACGGTGCGGCCCCGGAGGTCGATGCTGGTGGTTTCCGGTCCGGCAAGAGCGCGAATTGCGTCGTTGGACCCAACCGGCCCAATCCTATCGCCAACCACGGCCAACGCCTGTTGGACGGAGTCACCCGGGTCGACGGTAAGGACCTTGCCGTTGTGAAGAATGATGTCCGCTGCTGTCCGGCTTTGAACCATGTGCTAGCCCTCCGGCCCTCCGGTTAAGATAAAAGAGTTGGCGCTGTTTTCTCTGGGGGAAATAGAA
>JADFPM010000241.1 GCA_022562335.1 Chloroflexota bacterium | reverse complement strand
CGGCGTGAAGGGCGGGATGTACGGCCGGTATCCATCTTTGAAAGAGGAAGACCTCGTGGAGGGAGACCTGCAATTCAACGTCGACTTCCGCAGCGTCTACAGCACCATGTTGGAGAGATGGTTGGACCTGGACCCCGACCCCATCGTGGGCGGCCAATTCGAGCGTCTGGCCTTTTTATAAACCGTTGAGTAACAACCTCGAAAGATGGTTCGGCAAGCCTGTCCTGATCCGCCTGCGGCGGACGAAGGGCTCACCACGACCGGAGAGGGTTCTTTCTGCCCGTTCGTCCTGAGCCTGTCGAAGGATGGCCATTCTTCATAGACAGTTTCGAGATATATTTAAAATCGTAAACCCCTAAACCGGCGTAGAGATATTTGATGAAGATCGGCATCGGTCTACCGGCCAGCATCCCCGGCGTGTCAGGCGATGAGATATTGGATTGGGCGCGCCAGGCCGACTCGGGGCCCTTTTCCAGCGTGGGCATAATAGACCGCGTTGTTTATCCCAACTGGGACCCTCTCATCACCCTGGCGGCAGTGGCGGCGGTGACCCAGAGGGTGCGCCTGATGACCACCCTGCTAATCGCTCCCGTTCGAGACGCCGCCCTGCTGGCCAAACAGGCCGCCAGCATCGACGTTCTGTCCGGCGGCAGGCTTACCTTGGGATTAGGCGTGGGCCGCAGGGAGGACGATTACCAGGCGGTGGGGAAGGATTTCCACCGGCGGGGCCGCCGTTTTGGCCGGCAGCTTGCCCTGATGAAGCGTGTGTGGACCGGCGAGGATGCGACGGACGGCGCCGGTCCCATAGGCCCGGAGCCGGTGCAACCGGGAGGGCCCGAGCTATTGATAGGCGCATTCGCTCCGGCGGCTATCAAGCGGGCCGGCCGGTGGGCCGACGGTTACCTAGGAGGCGGGGGAGACCCGCAGGCGGCCCTTGGGCTTTACAACGCCGTGGCAGAGGCCTGGAAAGAAAACGGCCGCTCCGGAACTCCCCGTTTTGTGGCCACCAACGCCTTTGCCCTGGGCCCCGGCGCGGCCGCCCGAGGCGCCGAACAGGCCCGGCACTACAACCAGTTCTTGGGTGAGGATGCGGCGGACCAAGCCGCCCGGAGGGTCCTGACTTCCCCAGAGGCCATTCGCCAAGTCATCCAGGATTTCTCTGAGATTGGCCTCGATGAGATGGTTTTCCTGCCTCAGGTTCCAGACCTGGATCAGGTCGGACGGTTGGCGCAAATCGTGGGTTGACCGCCGGACCAGTCAACGGAGCCCCGTGATCATGGTCAGTACTGGAATTCGGTACGCACCGGGCTGAATATGTCCAGCGCTACCACCGGGACCGCTCCGCACTTGGCGTAGTGCTCTACATTTCCCGGGATTATGTACATATCCCCCGGTTTTAGGACCCTTACTTCTCCGGCTATGCCCATTTCCATCTCGCCTTCGATGACGATGCCGCCCTGCTCGTGGGGATGGGTGTGGTTGGGCACCTCGGTGTTGGCGTCGATCTCCACCAGAGATAAAAGCATATTTTCGCCCCAAAACGTCCGGGTCCGGGCGCCCGGCGCCAGTTCCATGGGGTCCCGGTCACCGGCGGTTTTGAAATAGCTCATTCGTCGCTCCTAATCGTGTGCGTGATGTCACGTGTTCGACCGCCTAGGGAACATCCCTCCGGTCTAGTCGTTGGGCTGATCGGGCAACGCGTGGTCTTCCAATCGTGGCTCGGGCCGGGGCGCGGAAGAAAAGTCGGGATCTTCCGGAGCTTGGCTAAGTTCTTCTGAATCGAGGCGCCCGGTGTGAGTGATTCCCGCTCGCGCGAAGTAAAATTCGATGCCTTGGCGCATCACCATTCCCGCCCAGGCGCCCACCAGGCACACGGTGATCCAGACCATCCAAGTATACAGAGACAATTGGATGGTCTCCCGGCCGGCGTCCACGGTGGCCTGGCTGAGCAAGGCCTGGGCGAATACGACGATGCCGCCCACCACCACCGACTCCAGCGGACCGGTGCGGGGCCAGAAGAAACCCAGAAATGCGCCCACCAAGGCTAGAGAAGATAATAGCCAGAAGACGACGAAGGTGGAACCAAGGCGAACGATCTCTTGAGGCTCGATCAAACTGTCCAATTCCTGCAGGTAGGCCAGGGCCAAAAGCAACGCCACGGGAACGAATGCCGCCAACAGCAATCTGGCGGGCATGGGCACTCCCCTGGGTTGGGCCATTCCGTTGAATAGGCCGGACTGCCAGGCATAGGTCCCTGCCGAAGCGCTCAATAAAAGCATGGAGGTGTAGGAAAGGATCGCAAAGGCAAGAGCGGCGCTGGGAGAGCCCGAATAACCGACGAAGGTCAGGTCAAGGACCACGAACGATAAAAGCGCCACGGCAATCAGCAGGTGGTGCAATTGCCAACCCCGTCCCGTTCGTCCGCTTGCTTTTGAAAATCCGGCTTCAAATCAATCGAACCCCAGTCCCTTCTGGTTAAGGCTGACAAACCGGTTGCCGTCGCCGATGACCAGATGATCCAAGACCTCCACTCCCAACAGCTTACCCGCGGCCACCAGGTCCCTGGTTACCTTCACGTCGTCTTCGCTGGGCGTGGGATCTCCCGACGGGTGGTTGTGCACCACGATGATGAACGGAGCGTTGTCACGGATGGCCGGCCGGAACACCTCGGCCACCCTCACCACGGCGCTGCTGACGTTGCCGGAGTAAATCTCCCGAATACCAAGCAATTCATGGCGGGTGTTCAGCAGCAGCACCCGTAGATGCTCTTGTTCCAGCGACGACATTTCCGCGGAGACCAGATTTGCCACGTCTTCGGGCGAGTTGAGGGGGACCCGCTCTTCGGGCGCCAGGGACACCAGCCGCTTGCCCAGTTCCAACGCGGCCAGCAACTGACACGCTTTGGCTTCGCTGAGGCCCCGCTGGGAGCACAGTTCGACGAAACCGGCCTTGCCCAAACCGGACAGGCCGTTGAAGTGGGATAGGATGCGGGAGGCCAGGGCCAGGACGTTCTCACCCTGCATGCCGGTGCGCAGCAGGATGGCGATGAGCTCGGAATTGTTCAGATGCCTGGGGCCGTACTCCCGGAGTCTCTCCCTGGGCCGCTCACCCCTGGGTAGTTCCCGGATGGTCGGCTGATAGATATCCGGGATCAAAGCGGTCATCAAACGCCCCTTTTCCTGATTGATTCACGGGTTGATCCAGGCATCAGTGAGCACGGCCTTTTCGGATTATACATTAAGGAATCCTTAATATCCGGGACCGATGTCATTGAAGTTAGAGGGCAACGATATGCATCGTACCGTTGGCCATCTATGCGGGAGATGACGAAGAAGAGGTTATCCGACGGGAAGCGGAAAGGGCGAAGGTCCGCTATGGCCGGAATGTGATTACCATAACCGTGGTGCGAGAAATGGTTGGCAAGAAGCCGAGCCAAGCGGCGGATCCGGCTAGACCACCGCTTGAAGACGTCTACGTCTGGCCCGGATTCTGGAAACATAGCCTGACGGTACGTTATTCTCCGGCCAGTGCGGATCTTGGTGAGCCGTACATCATCGCGGCCGAGCAGGATCGAGAGTTCTGGTTTTTCCAGGACTGATCGGCCTTCTCCTCCCGGTCGCACCGTCAGCAAGCCGACGTCGGCGTCAGGCGGGCCGACGACCAGTTCCGCAAGGCCAAGGCACAACGCGGCAGCAAGTCGGCTGAGGCACCGCCCACGGATCATCTGCCCGCCGACCGGCGATTCCAAACAAGGCGGGCGATGCCCACCCGGCGATCTCCAAACCGTGCCCGGCGAAGCGGGCGCACGCTTGCCCTCGGGCCCAAGGGTTTGTTCGCTGCAAAGCGCGGATTCCTCGCGTTTTTACGGTCTTTTTGGCGATTCTAGCGAGAAACGCCACCCGCTTGGGGACCAAGGTTCAATCTCTGCGGCGGCTTAGCAATTGCGTCGGTCGGAGGCCGAACATCGTCCCCAAGATGGGCGATGCGGTTTGATCCGGCGAACCCCGCGGCAACGATTGCAATGACGACAATGATGGCGATGCCGACCCTCATGATTTTGGTTCGTCAGCCCAACGAGTTTTACCTGTAGAAGATTTAGAGAATTGGACAGGTGGCAATGGTATCACCGGACATGACGAAACCAGCGAAAACACTTCCTGGAAAGGTGGTATCTGGAGTATAAACGCCCTCGCAACACCTAATGCTCCGGCATTAAGTGAAAGCCCGAATATACAGGAACTTAACTTTATCCGGGCAGACGATATCGGTCCCGATGCGAACGACGATTCACCCCAACTCGGAGATACTTTATCGGTAACAGGAATCGTGATGCAGGATATGCGC
>JADFPM010000240.1 GCA_022562335.1 Chloroflexota bacterium | reverse complement strand
TTCTCCCACGATTAGAAGTCCGTCGGTCCGGAGGGAGCGAGGGAATCGCTTCCGCAAGCCTAAGACCGATGATTTTGGAGCCGGGCATCCCCGTTGGATGTCCGGCTCCTTTGTATTTTAGTGATAACCATATCAGCACGATATTTTCGGCATCCGGTTAAAATCCCCCAGTCCAGACCGGCGAGGAAAGTCACGCCACCTTGGTGGACCAATCTGGCGTGAACTTCAACGGCCCTTGTGATACGCTTTGAGAATACTACCTTTTTAGACCTGGTTCGGCTTTGGCAACGCAGGAGTTGAGTCCTTGAAGATCCGGGTCCTTGGCGCCCATAAATTCGAGAGCCGCCACGCCAGGCACACATGCTTTCTCATCGACGGCGTGTTGGGACTCGACGCCGGAAGCCTCGCCAGTTCCCTCAGCATCGCTGAACAGGGCGATATTCAAGCGGTCCTGCTGACTCACCAGCATTTCGACCACGTCAGGGACCTGCCCACATTGGGATTGACCACCCTTGACGATGGCAAAACCATCGGCCTCTACGGCTTGCCCGAGACCCAAGATGCGGTCCACCGGCATCTGTTGAATTGGGAACTGTATCCCGATCTGACCGAATCGTTGGGGTCCGAACCCCCGAAATTCAAACTCAATCCCGTGACGCCGGGCGAAGGGTTCACCGTGATGGGTTACAGCGTAAGCCCGATCTCGGTCCCTCACACCGTCCCCAATGTTGGCTACGTGGTACGCGCGGACTCGGGTGGGGCGCTGGCCTACACCGGAGACACCGACAGCGATATATCCGCCTTTTTCAAAGATGACCTGGCTGCCGATGTGGTGTTTTTGGAGGTTTCCTTTCCCAACCGGTTAGAGGGCGAAGCTCAGATCACCAAACACATGACGCCGGCGGGATTGAGGTCTCATCTGGTGGGGGCCTTAAAAGCCGGCATCCGATTACCGAAGATGGTCGCGGTCCACATGAGCCTGGAGCATCAGGACGAGATCGTCGAAGAGATCGCGTCGGTGGCGAAAGAGTTGAGCATCGACCTGACGCCGGGCCATGAAGACATGGAGCTGGAAGTCTAAGCTCTCTAAATCACCTGGGCAAGATCAATTGGCCCACCCATTGATTGGCGGTGCGCACCATTTCGGCCAATGTGGGCAGCATGCTTTTAGCGATCCCCGGATTCTCTCGAAGGGCGATCTGGAACGCGGCGCGGGATAGGAAATAGCATTCCACCGGTCCCATGGCGATGACGTCCGCCGACCGGGGCAGACCGTCGATCAGCCCCAACTCACCGAAGCTATCCCCTTCGCGCAAAATCCCCAGCACCGCCTCCACGCCCGCGGTGGTCGACGACGACTTACTTACCTTGGCCATTCCCTTCTTGACGATGTATAGACCGTCGATGGAATCGTTGTCTTGGATCATGCCGCCGTCGGGAAAGGAGACCTGGCGGATGTTGACGGCCAGCCGTTGGATGTCCCTTTTTTGCAGGTTGCTAAAAAGACCCACATCGGCCAGGAATTCCACGATTTCCAATATCGGCCTCCCACCATTTTCCGCCATGGCTCAGACCGGCGCCGGCCGGCCTTGGTGATCTGGGGTTGGGATAAAAAGCGTCCATCTGGCAATGTAGTATGGGTTGGGGCCATAGCCAAGTGTCGCAACCCCTCATTTTTGCCGTCAAACCGCGCTGGCGCCCTCTGGTGATCAAAGGGCCTTGCAAATTGACCGCCGGTGGGGCCGCTGCTAGACTGCTGGCACGCCGTGCGTCTAGTGTCGTTAGGCGGTCACGGCCGTTTATGTGGTTTATGTAATGGAGGAAGGGACGATGGACTTTGGCTTGTTCTCCATGTTCAGCGCCCGGGAAGGATCCAGCCAGTCCCAGATATTCGACGAATGGTTTGGGCTGGTGCGGTTGGCCGAAGACGCCGGTCTGGACACATTCTGGTTTGGCGAGTCCCATTTCCGGCCCAACCGGGCGGTTATGGCATCGCCGCTGATCGGCGCCAGCGCCGCCTCGTCCATGACCTCCCGTATCGGCATGGGACTGGCAGTGCAGGTGCTGCCCCTGGCCAATCCCCTTAGGGTGGCCGAAGAAGCGGCGATGGTGGACCACATCAGCCAGGGACGCCTGTTGTTTGGCGTCGGGCGCAGTTCCTTCATAGAGTCCTATCACGGGTATAACGTGGATTACGCCGAAAGCCGGTCCCTTTTCTTCGAGTCCCTGGAGGTTATCCAAAAGGCCTGGACCGAAAGCCCGTTCTCCTACCACGGCGAACACTTCAACTACGACGGCGTGGACCTGGTGCCCAAGCCGCTGCAAAACCCCCACCCGCCCATCCGGGTGGCGGTGGAGAGCCGCGAGACCTTTTCCCTCATCGGCAGCCTGGGTTTCCCCATTTTCATCCGCCACCAGATGGACATACCGGAGCTGAAGGAGCTTTTGGACGGGTACAAAGAGCAGCGGGAGTTGGCGGGTTTCACCGGCCCCAACGACGTGATCCTGCAAATGGCAACCTACGTTGGAGACACCGCGGAAGAGGCCCGCTCGGTGCCCGAAGCCAGCACCATGCGCGCCCGGAGGCTGGTGCGGGAATCCCTCTCCCACGCGGCCGATCAGGAAGCCTACGAAAGGCTGAAGCGGATCTCGGAAGTGACCTACGAAGAGGTGCTGACCCGGGTGGCCTACGGCACTGCCGAAGCGGTGGTTGAGCGCATCCAGTGGTATCAAGAAGAGCTGGGGATCACCGGCGTCTCCCTGGACATGAACCCCGGCGGCCAGCTGCCCCACCAAAAGGTCGTCGATTCGATAAAACTTCTGGCGGACAAGGTGATGCCCGAGTTCAAGTAAAGGCCTGAGACTAACGGGTGGTGGCCGGGATCACAGCGTCTTTTGTGCCCGAGACCGTGGTTCGACAAGCTCACCATGAGCGGGGGTTTGGGGGTTCCGGAAGTCTGACCGCAGTGCTCGCCATGAGCGGGGGGTTGGGGATTCCGGAAGTCTGACCGAAGGGCTCGCCATGAGCGGTGCGGGTTTAAAATCCGCTCATCCTGAGCCTGTCGAAGGACCGGCCACCGGAAGTAGGCCGGCGCCAGGGGCCAATTGATAACCCAAACCTGTAGAGGTCGATCGGGGGGTTAAGCGCCCTGCCTACCGCACCGGGCCGCCCAGGGGGGCTGTGGGCCCCTCGCACTCAAGGAACTTGCCATAGCCGGGCTTTTGCTCCAGCTTTCCCTGGTTCAGCAGCACCTGGCCCCGCAGCAAGGTCATGTGCGGGCGGCCGCTGACCTGCCAACCCTCAAACAGGCTGTAACCGGCGTTGCTCTGGTGGTCCTTGGCGGTGACCACCCGGTCCCCCTGGGGGTCCCAGATCAACAGGTCCGCATCGGAACCCACCTGTATCACGCCCTTACGGGGATATAGGCCGAAGATGCGGGCCGGATTTTCCGCCAAGACCCGCGCCAGCCACCAGATGGGCAACTGGCGTTTGACCACGCCCTCGCTGTACATCAACGAGACGATGGTCTCCACGCCGGGCGAGCCGAAGGGGACCGAGTTGCCCTGGGGGTCCACGAAGATATTGTCCCAGCCAACCTGCTTTAACTCCGCTGGATGGGGTGCGTGGTCGCTGGCGATGATCGAGGTGTGCCCCTGCTCCAAGCCCTGCCAGAGGGCGTCCCGGTCGGGGCCGTCCTCGGGCCTGAGGGGCGGGCCGATCTTGGCCAGGGGCCCGTAGCGGGCCATCTCGGCATCGGACAGCAGCAGATACTGGGGGCAGGTCTCGGTCCATATCCTCTGGCCCTTGGCGTGGGCCTGCTTGATGCGCTCCAGTCCCAACTGGGTGCTCAGGTGAACCACGTAGGTGGGGCAACCGGTGGCCACGCCCATGTTGATGGCCCGGTTGATGGCCTCTTCCTCGGCCCAGTCGGGGCATGCCGATGGGAAATCGGTGGGGTGGACGTGCCCTTCGGCAATCAGCTTGTTCTCCAGGTATTCGATGATGTTGCCGCTCTCGCAGTGGAGCTGCATCACACCGTTGCCGGCGGAGACCAACTCCATGGCCTGGCAGATGTAGTCGTCGTCGCACATCCGTCCCGGCCGTTTCTTGTAGGTCATGAACATCTTGAAGGACTTGACCCCCAGGTCCATGGCCTCGGGGATGCCCGCCAGGATGGACGGCCGGTTCTGCAGGATGAAATGAAGTCCGAAATCCACCAGGGCGCCCTGGGTGATCTCTTCCCGTATGCGGTGGACGGCCAGGGGCAGGGTTTCGTCGCCGTCCAGGTCGTAGGTGCCAAAGGGGATCAAGGTGGTCAATCCCGACAGGGCGGCGGCCCGGCCGCCCAGCGCGT
>JADFPM010000239.1 GCA_022562335.1 Chloroflexota bacterium | reverse complement strand
CGATGCTATTTACAGGTCCCTGGTTGTTCCGCATGTTTTGCGCTCTCCGGGGTGTCGCAATCGATGTTAAAAGCGGTACGTCCCGGATATGGGTCGTGATCAGGTAACCTGCACCGGCGAATAAACTCAATAAGGAAGGTCTTGAAATGATGGAAAATAGAAGGCAGGTTCTGGACATGTTGGCCCAAGGCAAGATCACCGCCGATGAAGCGGAGCGGCTGCTATCCCTGGTGGACCAGCCAGCGGAGGCAGGCGCCGGGAGTAAAGAGACCAGCGAAGCGCAGCACAAGCCAGCTCCCAAGTACCTGCGGGTGGTGATACAGGAGGGCGATGGCCCTGATTCGGAGCACGTGAACATCCGGGTGCCTATGGGGCTGATCCGCGCCGGAGTCAAGCTGGCTTCGTTGCTCCCTTCCAACGCCACGTCAAAAATCAATGAAAAGCTCAAGGAAAACGGCGTTCCCATTGACCTTGGCAAGATAAAAGCCGACGACCTGGAGGAGCTGGTGAACTCCTTGAGCGACTTGGAGATGGATATCCAAGATGGCAATGAAAAGGTGCGAATCTACGTGGAATAGAGCTGCTCTTAGGCCGTTAATTCCCGGCCCAGGTTTGTGCCGAGGGTTATTTGGGCTCAAGTCAAATTAAATTTCCCTCCAGGCGGGAGAAAGGAACACCATGTTCATTAATATCAATATCTTGATGGAATTGCACAAGTCCAGAGAAGCGGAACTGGTGCTGAGGGCGGAATCTTCCAGAATTCAAACCCATGGGGAGACAAGCCAACTCACGTTGCGAAAACGCTTCATGCATACCATAGCCAATACCCTGGTGTTGTTAGGACTGAGGTAACCACAATTACAGGTTACCCGGCGGCTTCCACGCGGTACGTTTATACCCCAGACGGGTGAGCTGGAAACACCGCGTTAGGGATAAAATCCGGCACGGTTGGTGATAGAATCTGTATCTAACATTTAGGCATGCGGGTTATCCTTAAATCTGGAAGAGGTGCCACCATGGTGGAACTGGGAACGGGAGAATATACCTACGAGGTGATAGAGGACTGGGCCAAGCTGCCCGACGGCTGGTCCTTCAAAGAGGCCGCTGCCGTGGGCGCCGACGCCAACGACAACGTGTATGTCTTCAGCCGGGGCGAGCACCCCATGATGGTGTTCGACCGGGAGGGCAACTTCCTGCGTTCCTGGGGAGAAGGGATGTTCCCCCGGGCCCACGGCATAACCATGGGGCCGGGAGACACCATTTTTTGCACCGACGACGGCGACCATACCGTTCGCAAATGCACCCTGGACGGCAAGGTATTGCTGACCCTGGGGATCAGCGGCAAGCCCGCGGCGTTCATGAGCGGCAGCCCATTCAACCGGTGCACCCACGTGGCCATCGACCCCCGCAATGAGGACTTCTACGTCTCCGACGGCTACGGAAACGCCCGGGTCCACAAATATTCCCCCGACGGCAAACACCTTTTTTCCTGGGGGGAATCGGGCACCGGACCTGGCCAGTTCAACATCGCCCATAACATATGCACCGACCGGGAAGGATGGGTGTACGTCGCCGACCGGGAAAACCACCGCATCCAGGTTTTCGATCCCCAGGGAAAGTTTGAGACCCAATGGATAGACATGGCCCGCCCCTGCGGCCTATTCATCGACAAGTCCGGGGACCCGTCGGGGCAACAAAGGGTGTACGTGGGAGAGCTGGGCGTCGCCATCGGACCCAACAGCCAGGCTTACGGGTTGGGACCCAGGGTCACCATCATGGACATCAAAGGGAATACCCTGGCCAAACTGGGGGACGGCCCCGAGGGAGAAGCACCGGGACAGTTCATCGCTCCCCACGGCATTTGCATCGACTCCAGGGGAGACATCTACGTGGGCGAAGTCTCCTGGACGCACACCGGCAGCCACCTGACTCCCCCCAGAGAGGTACGCTCTTTGCAAAAGCTGGTGCGGAAACAGTGAGCCGATTTACGACAGGGAAACCGCCGGAAAATTGCATGGAAGTATTGCATGGAAGTTAGGCTAGGCAGTCTGCTGCGTGATGCCCAAGAGGCCCAGGGCACCGCGATCATCATAGACGTTTTTCGGGCATTCACCACCGCCGCCATCGCCTTCGACCGGGGTGCTGAGCGGATAATCCTGGTTGCCGAGGTTGAGGAGGCCCTTTCCCTGAAACGCCGAGGCGTGGGAGACATCCTCATGGGAGAAGTGGCCGGGGCAAAACCCGACGGGTTTGACTTCGGGAACTCTCCCCACGAGATTTCCCAAGCTGATCTCTCGGGAAAAACGGTAGTCCAGTCCACCCGGGCCGGGACCGTAGGTGTGGCGGCGGCAACCGAAGCCCAACGGATATATCTGGGCTCCCTGGTGGTCGCGCAAGCCACGGTGAATGCCATAAGAGAGGAGAACCCCGATCTCGTGTCCATCGTAGCCATGGGGGACCAGGCCGAAATCAGGAACGACGAGGACGAACAGTGCGGATTGTTCCTGCGGAACATGCTGGAAGGGCGCCAACCAGACGGATTCGCCGTGGCCCGCCTGATCATGGAGGGGGGAGCCACCCGGAAATTCTTCGACGGCAACCAACCGCAGTACCATCCCGAGGACGTGGACCTGGCATTGGATGTCAGCCGCTACAACTTTGCCATGAAGGTAACCAGGGAGCAGGGCATGCTGGTGGCCCGTAAGCACGAGATCTAGCCGGCGTGCGGCGCTTTGATAAACGATAAAGGAGCGGGGCATTCCCCGGTAATGAGTGTCATGAAGAATCTCAACGCGCTGGGTTTCGGGGCCGTGGCGGTCCTGGCAATATTCGCCGCCGGCTGTTCATCCGGGGGCCAGGGGGATACCAGTGGGCCTCCAGCCGAATCTGCCGCATCGCCCACGGCCGCCGTAACAGTTGCTGATTCGCCCGGCCATTCCCTGTTCATCGCCAAGGGATGCGCCGCCTGCCATGGGCAAAACGCCGAAGGCACCACCATCGCCCCCGCGTTGCCGGGACACAACGAGCAAATGGTCAAGAACCAGGTCAGAAACCCCAGATTTCAGATGCCGGCCTTCAGCCTGGAACAGATTTCCGATGAAGAATTGGAGGCGATAGCCGGCTTCATCGTCAACCTGGAGGAGGGCGACGGCCACCAGCATCAAGAAGTCATGGCTCAGACCGCTGCGGTGGAAATGCATCATTGGATGGCCCTGGAATCCCTGGAAGCCCAAGACTCGGCCGAGGCCATCCACCACGTGGACCACATCATCGGATTGTTGGGGCCGGGAGAGCACGAAGATCGGATGCAGGGGATCCTGGCGTTGCTAAAATCCGGTGAAGATTCCCATGAGCCCGAACACGAGATAGAGGAGATGTTGGCGGGTTCTGCCTCCCCCGGCTTGACCATATTTCAACTTCATCTGAGACAGGCCCTGGATGCGTTGGACGGGGACAACCTTTCCGAGGCCCAGCACCACGTGGCCCACGCCCAGGAAACCGGCGATGACAGCACCGCCGCTGGTCTGGCCGAGGTGCAGGAATTCCTGGGACTGGAGGACCGCCACGGCGCCGAACACGATATCCAGGAGATCCTAGGCTTGGAAGAAGACCACGACTGACTTATCCCAGTGATCACCGGCATCCGGCCGGGTCCAGTCAAAGGCGCGGGAAAGCCTAACTACGCCTGGCCGAACCGGGCCGGGTCCAGGGCGGCGAACCCCGGCACGTCGGTGGCCCCATTAAGGATCAATTCGGTTAAACCGTGGCACATGCCGGTGCTCCAGAGGATCCCCTTGCGGCCCGCGCCGGTCCCCAAATACAGGTTTTGCCAGCCTGGGACCTTGCCGACTATGGGTAGGCCATCGTCGGACAGGGGCCTCAAACAAGCGGTGTGCTGAACAAGTTCCGCATCCAACAGTGAAGGGATCATCTTTAGCAGGTCGCTCATGATCTTGTCCCTGGCCTCATTGGTAGGGGTCTCGTCGAAACCCACCAGTTCTTCGGTGGTTCCCAGGATGGATTTCCATTTTATTTCACCACTGCTCAGATCCACCGCAATCAATTCGCCCCAGGGTGGCGCATTGCACGGTGCGCCTAGAGGCGACATTAGCAAAGCTCGACGTATGCCGTATTTTGCGCCATATTGAGGGGCAATTTCACTTGTGTGAAGTACACGTTGTTCGGCATATTCTTCACTTTCAAATAAGGTTATCACATGGGCAGCCCGGCTCATGTTAACAATTGCGATCTGTCGCGATTCATCAAACGCCATGCCACCCCAATTGGCACCACCACCGGTAAAGGGATAAAGGATAGTGCCCTGAAGACTGTGCGGAGTAAAAAGCCCATCAGACAGGTATTGATCAAATTCCTGTTTACAT
>JADFPM010000238.1 GCA_022562335.1 Chloroflexota bacterium | reverse complement strand
CCTCGCGGCCGATTCAAG
The DNA here is from genome assembly GCA_022562335.1 of Chloroflexota bacterium. Taxonomy (GTDB): domain Bacteria; phylum Chloroflexota; class Dehalococcoidia; order Lucifugimonadales; family UBA3495; genus Io17-Chloro-G2. The sequence goes on along the minus strand of JADFPM010000238.1, from coordinate 4,382 downwards.
ACTCCGGAATGACCCGATGCTTCTACCGGACATGAGCGATGCCGTGTCCAGGCTCACAAAGGCCCTCGACGCCCATGAGCTGATCGGCGTTTTCGGCGACTTCGACACCGATGGAATCACCGGTACAGCCCTGCTTGTCCGAGGGCTCGAAGAGGTGGGCGCCCGCGTGGCACCGTACCTTCCCGACCGCCTGGACGAGGGTCACGGGCTTAACGACGATGCGGTCAGAGCACTCACGAAACGCGGCGTGACGCTGCTCGTGACGGTGGACTGCGGCACCTCGTCGGTGGATGAGATAGCGCTTGCGGCGTCGCTGGGGGCCGACACTATCGTCACCGACCATCACAACCTGACAGACAATCCTCCGGTGTCGTGCGCCCTGATAAATCCAAAGCGTCCCGATTCCGCGTATCCCTATCCCGATCTGACGGGCGTCGGGATGGCCTTCAAGCTCGTTGAGGCGCTCTACGCCGACATCGGCGAGCCGTGGCCCGGCCACCTGCTGGAGCTGGTGGCCCTGGGGACGGTCGCAGACGTGGGCCCGCTGACCGGCGAGAATCGATTCCTGGTCAAGGAGGGGATAGAGCGCCTCAGAACAACTCAGAACCCGGGCATCAGGGCCCTGGCCGACGTATCGAAAGTGAAGCTCGCGTCTCTGGCCACCGACGACCTCTCCTTCCGCCTGATCCCGCGACTCAACGCGCCGGGACGCTTGGGAAGCGCCCGGACAAGTCTGGACCTGCTGACAGCGAAGAGCGAAGAGGATGCAGCGTCGCTGGCCAATGAGCTGGAGCTGATGAACAGCGAGAGGCGAGCGCTGACAGAGGAGGCTATGCAGGAGGCGGAGAGGCAGGTTGCTCGGAATTCGGGCCAAGAGGGCGTCGCGCCGCTGGTTTTCGTGGAGAGCGAGGCGTGGTCGCCCGGCATTCTGGGCCTGATAGCCGCCAGGCTTACGGATATCTACCATCGTCCGGCTATCGCCGTTGCACGTGGGAGCAGGTCCAGCAGGGCCAGCAGGGCGGTGGGTGCGTTGCCGATGGCCACCACCGCGCCATCCAAAAGGGGGGCCAGCTCGCGGATGGCCGCCACCGATCTGGTGGTGTTTTCCCTCTGGGCCCGTTGGGCGACCTCGGGGGTGTCGATGCGGCAATGGGTGGCTACCCCCTGGGCGGCCAACAATGCCTTGGAGATTCCCACCTCCACCATTCGAACATCGGTCAGCACCGGCGCTCCGCCGCGCAAGGCGGACAGGCCCCGTTCGACGGCCCCCGGGCTGATCCTGATGGATTCGGCGATCTGGGGGTCGCCCTCGGCCCGGACGATGCGGCACACCACGAATCTTTCATCGGGGGTCAGGTCCAGCGAATCCGGAAGGCTGGCCTCCACCATCTCGAGGCTTCTCTCGTCGATCTCATCGGGCAGCAAGGCGTATTTTTGCACTAGAGTCAATGCTTAATCTGCCTGCGGGCCGTTTTCTTGGGATAGTTGAAATAACTCCTTGGCCAATTCAAGGTGGCCGCCGGTCCGCTGCTCTTTCAAGAAAACGGTAGGGTCGTGGAGGAATTTCTTCAGGATAGCCTTGGTCATTGCCTCCAGTGAGGCTAAATCCTCGTTGGAGAGCTTTCCGTTCAGCTTTTTCACCGTCTTTTGGAACTCGGACTCCCGTATTCTCTCCGCCTTGTCCCGCAGGGCAACCACCGTGGGCAGCACCTCTAGGCTCCTGCGCCATTCCAAAAACTCTTCCGCCGCCAGGACCACCACCTCTTCCGCGTGTTGTGCCTGCTGCCGCTTTTCTTCCCGGTTGGCGTGGGAAAATGATTCGATGTCGTCCACGTCATGGAGGATCACGTTGGGAATATCCCCGGCCGCCGGCTCGATGTCCCTGGGCACGGCGATATCCATCAAGAACAAGCTCCTGTCGGGGCGATGGGCCATGGCTTCCTTCACCATGCCGGCCTCTACCACGTACTCCGGAGAGCCGGTGCAGCTCACTACGATATCCGCGTCTTTCATGGCAGGGCCCAGGGCGCTGAACGGCACCACCCGTCCCGAAAGTTTTTCCGCCAGGTCTTCGGCGTGCTGTTGGGTGCGGTTGGCGACCACGATCTCCTTGGCCCCGCCGTGGCTCAATCCATGGGCGGCGAGCTCTCCGGCCTCACCGGCGCCCACCACCAGGACCCGTAATCCGGCAAGGTCGCCCAATTCCGCCTTCACCAACTCGGCGCAGGCCCGGCTGACGGACAATGGGTTGGCCCCGATGCCGGTATCGCGCCTCACCTGCCTTCCGACCCTGAGTGCGCGTTGGAACAGAAACGACAGCGGCTGTTTGGCCGTTTCGGCCGCCACGGCGGCATGGAACGCCTCACGTACCTGGCCGATGATCTGCTCTTCTCCCAGAATCATGGAATCCAGGCTGGTGGCCACCCGGAAGAGGTGCCGGACGCAATCGGGACCCTGGTGCAGGTACAGGTGGCGCTCCACGTCAACCAGGGGAATGCCGAAATAATCCACTAGGAATTCCTTGATGCGCCGGTCTCCAACACCCACCGGCATCGTTCCCGTGCCGGTATTGGAAGGCCCTGGGGCGGGCTCGATGGCGTAAAACTCTGACCGGTTGCAGGTGCATAGTATGACGCCGGGAACGCCGTAACCTGCCATGGCTTTCAAAGCTTCCGGCAGGCGTTCCCGGGTTATCGACAACCTCTCGCGTATCGCCAGGGGGGCGGTACGGTGGTTAAGACCGAGGACTAGATATTCCAAGAATGCCTCTCGGGTGCCGGTTTCATCGCCGGGCCTACAGGTTGGAGTGTAAACACGGCCACAAATACTGTCAATGATGGACTATTACAGCTATTGCGGTGTTCGGTGTTTGGCGGGATCATGCACTTGATGGTTCATGGGCGCGGACCGGCATCGGCGCGGGCCGGGGCCGGTTCTGACCCACCTTCTTGGGTGGGACCTGTTGCGCCGGGCGTCGAAGTGGTCTGGGCTAGGACCGTGTCCAAGTTTCGTATCTTGGGGTTGAACAGGGCCGGTCCCAGGGCGAACGCCGCCACCGCTGAACCGCCGATCACCACCGCGAATGGAGCGCCGATAACGATAACCCCTCCAAGAATGGTGATCGCGCCCACACTGGCCAGGGCGCCCGCCAGCATTCCGCCCATGGGCATGATGCTCCAGGTCATGCTGTAGAACCCCATCACACGCCCCCTCACCGCGTCGGGCACCAACGTTTGCAACGCGCTTTGGATGGAGATGTTGACGACGGAGGTGGAAATGCCCACGAAGAATAGTATCGCCAACGCCAGTTGGTAAGAACCAATATATCTTGACGTAAGGCCGAAGGCGATGAGGGAAATACCGAATAGCAACGCCCCACCGATGACCAAGACTCCCTTGGAGCCGATGCTGCTTCGAGAGACCAGCCAGAACGTGACGATCAGCGATCCAACACCGCTGGCGCTGAGCAGGGTCCCGTACTCTTTAGCGCCCAATCCTAGATTTTCTTGAGCAAATACAGGAATCAGAAACACGTAAGACATGCCGAAGAAGCTGTTGAAAAAGGTCATTGTGATGAGGAAGGCGAATATGGAGTTCCTTTTGATGAACTGCAATCCCTCCAGCAGGTCCTGAGCGGGGTTGCCTCGGCTGCCCCTAGGTATCGGTGGGACTTTGAGGAACAGCATCACCAACGCCATGACGGTGAAGCCCCCGCCGGCTACGAAGAAAGCGGTCTCCATGCCCCGAAATTCCACGATGAATCCGGCCAGCACCGGACCGATGATACGAGTTCCAGACCAGACCGAGGAGTTCAAGGCAACCGCGCTCATCATCACCCGCCGATCGATGAGATGAGGATAGATGGCCTGGCGGGCGGGATTGTCGAATGCCTCCACCGCTCCGGCTAGGAACGCGATGATCATGACGTGCCATTCGTTCGCCACTCCCAGAAGAGCAAGAACGGCAAGAACGAAGATTATCGCGGCGGCGGCGGCCTGGGTGGCCATGACCAGCAGACGTTTGTTCAACCGGTCGGCGAAGACCCCGCCAAACAGGTTGAAAAACATGCCGGGCACGGCATTGGCCAAGGCGGCGAAACCAAGCCAGAGGGCTGAGCCCGTCAGCTCGTAGACATACCAGGCCTGGGCGACCCGAAACATCTGGTATCCAGTGACCGAAGCGACAAGTCCCAGCCAATAGTACCGGTAAGCGGTGTAGCGCAGGGCAGGGGGAAGGCTGGGCCAACGGCCGCCTTTGGGTTCGCTAACCGGTGTGTTGCCGTCCGGTGTGTTAGGTATTGGCGTTTGCTGCAAACTTGTTGAAGTTACCTATATTGGGCCGGTCAGACCGGTCAATACCCGGGGTTCAGGACCCTGGGTATT
>JADFPM010000016.1 GCA_022562335.1 Chloroflexota bacterium | reverse complement strand
TTCATCTTGAGTTGGACCTGGCCACGGGACAGAAGCATTATTGGGATTCTGTGGACGGCCGGCGGTTCAAAGTCTCGTCCCCCTCTTTTTTCCAGGTGAACATCGAGCAGGCTTCCCAGTTGCTGAAGATAGTCAAAGACGGGCTGGGACTCACCGGCGCCGAGGTGTTGCTGGACGCCTACACCGGCGTGGGCACCTTTGCCGTGTTGCTGGCGCCCTACGTCAAAAAAGTCCTGGCCGTTGAGGAGTCTGCCGCGGCGGTTGCCGACGCGAGAGAGAACGCCGCCGGCCTGGACAACGTGGAGTTTCTACTGGGCAAGACCGAAGACGTGCTTTTAAGATTGACGGAATCGCCCGACGCCGTGATCTTGGACCCTCCCCGGGCCGGGTGCCAACCGGTGGCATTGGAAAGCCTGGTCAGGCTGGCGCCCAAACGGGTGGCCTACGTGTCCTGTGACGCCGAAACCCTGGCCCGGGACCTTAAATTCCTGTGCCAGGAAGCCTATTCGCTGGAAAAAGTGGTCCCTCTGGACATGTTTCCCCAGACCCATCACGTGGAGTGCATCGCCTTTCTGGACCTGGCGGCGGATTCGGTTCACCAGGAAGGCCCCTCTTGAACCTGGTTTTGGCGTCGGCATCGCCCCGGCGGAAAGAATTGATGGCGGTACTGGGGTTGGAGTTTCAGGTCATGGCGGCCGGCGTGCCTGAAGACCAGGTCTCCGGAGAGCGGGCCCAGGATATGGTCATGCGGTTGTCGCTGGACAAGGCTTCGGCGTCGGCCGGAAGAATAAAGGCCGGGTTGGTCATCGGGGCCGACAGCACGGTCGTCTTGGACGGCGAGGTCTTGGGCAAACCGGCCGATGCAGACGACGCCCGGCATATGTTGCACCGGTTGAGCGGTACCCAACACCAGGTGATGACCGGCCTCTCGGTGGTGAATGTGGCCACGGGAGACCGCCAAACCGATTGGATGGCCAGCGGCATCAAGCTGAGGGACCTGTCCGATGCGGAAATAGACGCCTCGATCCGGTCCGGGACGCCCTTCGACAAAGCGGGGGCCTACGCCGTCCAAGACCAGGAACTTTGCCCCGCCGAGTGGTGGCGAGGGTGTTATTCCAACATCGTCGGTCTGCCCCTGTGCCGGCTGTTGGAGATGCTTGAAGCATTGGGATACCCGCTTCCAGACCGTGAAAAGCTTCGGGCGCCATCGGGTTGCACCGGCGAATGCCCCTTTCGAATGGGGAAATACCTGCCTGATAACCAATCACGGGAGAAGCAACTGTGAACTTCATGGGCATGGGCATCATGGAGCTGGGAGTGGTCTTTGTGATCGCCTTCCTGGTGCTCGGTCCCAGCCGGTCCATCGATATGGCCCGCTCCGCCGGCAAGCTCATCGGCGATCTGCGGCGTTCGTTCAACGATGTGATGGAAGCCGTCAACCTGGAGCAGGAGCAGGAAAAGGGTCCCAGCGGACGGGTGCCCGTCGACCATCCCGAAAGCCCATCCAGTCCCGAAGATAAAAAACCGCCGGATACAAAACCTTCCGGCCAGGAAGAATGACCAGCAAGGACCTGTCCATCCTCCAGCACCTGTCGGAATTGCGCCGCCGGGTCCTCATATCCGTGTTGGCGCTATTGGTCGGCAGCGCCGCGGCCTTCGTCTTTTTCCGGCAGATCATCGAAATTTTGGTTGCTCCCGCCCGGGACCTGGACACGGGAGGGGGCCAGCTGGTGTTCGTCGAGGTCACCGAGCTTTTGACCACCAGCATCAAGATCTCCTTCGTCGGAGGTTTTGTGCTGGCCTTGCCGGTGATCCTTTACCAGGTCATCATGTTCATCGCGCCGGGTCTGACGGGACGGGAAAAACGGTACCTGCTGAGCTTTTTGCCCGGCGTCTTGCTGGCCTTTGTGGCCGGGGTCGCCTTTGCCTATTACGTTCTCACGCCGCCGGCGTTGCACTTCCTGCTGACCTTTGGCGGGGACGTGGCGACGCCGCTGATCCGGGTGAGCAACCTGGTGAATCTGATGCTGCGGCTGCTTTTTTGGATGGGCATCGCCTTTGAGACCCCGTTGGTGATGTATCTCCTGGCCCAGTTGGGCATAGTCAACGCCCGCATGCTGTCGCGGTTTCGCCGCTATTGGGTGGTGGTGGCCTTCGTGTTGGGAGCGGTCATCACCCCCACCTTTGACCCGGTAAACCAGGCGTTGGTGGCGATACCCCTGCTGTTGCTTTACGAGTTGGGCGTCCTTCTGGCCAGGTTGGCCGGCCGGGGCCGCCGGGCATCCCAGGCGGCCACGCCGTCTTAGAAGCTCGCTTATCACCGATTGGGAGCGGATGATATGCGGTGTTTTCTGACCCAGCTCCTTGCCAAACTCAGGACCGGCGTAAGCCTCCCCCGTTAAGGTGATCTGCTTGAGACGCCACCTGAAATCCGCCATCCAAACCGGCCATCCTGGGCCATCCCGTCCGCGGAAGGGAGAAGGACCTCATGCCGTTGATGGAGCGCGCCGGCAACGGAGCCGCCCCCCAGATTCTTCGTCACTTCGCTCCTCAGAATGACAATTTTGGGGCAGGGCCCCTCCGGCAGAACCCCTCCATGGGGTGAGGGGTTTGTGGGCCTTGGACGTCAGGGACAGGGTATCAAAGCGGCGGTTGTGCCCCGTTGGATCTGCGCTGGTACGCAAAAAAAGACCAGGCATGACGCCTGGTCTTAACAATCAATTTCCAGTGACGGCCGGGGCTTAAATGGCTTTAGGACTTGTCGTCTTCCCGGCTGTTGCCGTTACGGTTGGCCTGATGGTTTTCGGTGGGTTCCGGATCTTCCCCGGTCACCGCGCTTTTAAAGGTGCGGATACCCCGGCCCAGGGAGGAACCGATCTCTGGCAGCCGCTTGGCGCCGAATATCAGCAGTATCACCGCCAATATGGCCAAAAGCTCCGGGAGTCCCAATGGTCCAACGCGCATGCCGGTGGCAATCTCCTAAAAACGGCTATGCACCATCATATCAGATGGGACCGCTGCAAACAATTGAATCCCTGTGCATGCCTGGGTGAAGCCAGGCCGAACCGGCTTCGCCGGGGTGGGAACGGCCGCGGCGAAACCGGAGTGAAGGGGCAAACTCCCTTGTAACACCAATATGCCCCTTGTATACTTGAATCCTTCTTACGTATTAGGTTTCCTCATACAATCTGACAAACCTGCCATCGGTAACCTGGGTACCTCATCGGAGGAGTTCGGGGATAAGATGGCTCTCACTCAACGGATTCAACCAGCGGGATCATATGGATTCAGATTACGATTTGATTGTGATTGGGGCCGGGCCGGGGGGCTATGTAGCCGCAATCCGGGCCGGGCAATTGGGGATGAAAACCGCCATAGTCGAGCGCGAGGCCCTGGGCGGAGTCTGCCTGAATTGGGGTTGCATTCCCAGCAAGGCGCTGTTGAAAAACGCCGAGGTCGTATCGTACTTTCACCGGGCCCAGGAATTCGGGCTGAAATTCGATAATTTTGAAGCCGACTACTCGATTGCCGTGGAACGCAGCAGGAAGGTGGTCGACCGCAACACCCGGGGCGTTGCCTTCTTGTTGCGCAAGAACAATGTGGACCACATCGAGGGTACAGGCACGATCAAACGTCAGGGCGTGGTTGAAGTCAGCCCCGAAGGGCGGGAGCTAAACGCCAAAAACATCGTGATCGCCACGGGCGCCCGTCCCCGGTCCATACCGCCGTTGCCCATCGACGGCGAAAAGGTGATCACCAGCCGCGAGTCCATCGTTCAAACCCAGCTGCCGTCTTCCATCGCCATCGTCGGCGGCGGCGCCATAGGGGTGGAGTTCGCCTACATCTACAAGATGTACGGCGTGGACGTGACCGTGGTGGAATTACTGCCCCGCCTGATCCCCAACGAAGATGAAGAGATAAGCCCGCTGCTGGAGCGGGCGTTTTCTCGCATGGAGATCAACGTGATGACCGGCACCGGCGTCACCGGCGTCGATACTTCGGCCGGCGGAGCCAAATTATCGGTGGAAAAGGACGGCGTGACCCAGACGCTGGACGTGGACCAGGTGTTGGTGGCCATCGGCATTCAGGCCAACACCGAAGATCTGGGACTGGAAGGTATGGGCATCGAAATCCAAAACGGCGCCATCCAAGTGGATGACGTCATGGCCACCAACGTACCCGGCGTTTACGCCGTCGGGGACGTCACCGGCAAATTGGCCCTGGCCCACGTGGCCACCGCCCAGGCGGTCGCCGCCGTGGAGAATATGGCCGGCCTGGAGGCCCAGCCCCTGGATTACACCTTCATGCCCAGGGCCACCTACTGCCAACCCCAGATCGCCAGCTTTGGGCTCACCGAAGCCCAGGCGAGGGAACAGGGTTACCAGGTGGTCATCGGTTCCTTCAACGTCCAGGCCAATGGAAAAGCATTGGCGATGGGCGAGACCGAAGGCATCGTTAAACTGGTCGTAGACGAAAAGCATGGGGAGTTGCTGGGCGGGCACATGATCGGACCGGAAGTCACCGAGTTGTTGGGCGAGCTTGCCATGACCAAACTGCTGGAAGGGACAACGTTGGAGTTGGGTTGGGCGGTGCACCCTCACCCTTCCCTTTCAGAGATGGTCAAAGAGGCGGCGCTCAGCGCCCAAGGACGGGCGATTCATTCATGACATAGACCGGGAATCAACGTAAATCCCGACTGGACAGCACAAGATTGTGATCGGATCGATGCTGGGTGGACGTAGGGCTCAAGGGGAGGTGTAAGGCACGTGGCGATAGCGCAGAAAAAAGATATAAGCAAAGCCCAACTGTTGGAGTTGTACCGCTTGATGCGCCTGATACGCGAGTTTGAGCGGGAATGCGAGCGGCAATACACTCGAGGCAACATCAAGGGTTTTTTGCACGTGTACACCGGCGAGGAAGCCATTGCCGTCGGTGCGATCTTGACATTGTCGGACCGAGACTACGTGCTTACCCACTACCGGGACCACGGACACGCCCTGGCCAGGGGGTTGGACAGCGGCAGCATAATGGCCGAACTTTTTGGCAAAGCCACGGGGGTGAGCAAGGGCAAGGGCGGCTCGATGCACCTGTTCGACACCTCCAAGAATTTCATGGGCGGTTACGCTATCGTGGGCGGGCAATTGCCCATCGCCGCGGGCTTGGCCTTGGCCAGCCAATACAACGGGGAAGACCGGGTCGCTCTATGTTTCATGGGCGACGGAGCCCTGAACGAAGGCGAATTTCACGAATCCATGAACCTGGCGGCCGTGTGGAAACTGCCGGTGATCTTCTTTTGCGAGAACAACCTCTACGGAATGGGGGCCCCGTCGGCCGATACCCTGGCGGTGCATAAGCAGATGTACAAGCTGGCAGAGGCCTACGGCATGGACAATTACCGGGTGGACGGCAACGACGTCGTGGCGGTCCACGAGTTGATGCTGGACGTTGTGGAGAACGTGCGAAGCGGCAAAGGCCCGGCTTTCATCGAAGCCAGGACCTACCGGATGCAGGGCCACTCCATTGCCGACCCGGCAAATTACCGCCCGGTTGAAGAGGTTGAATACTGGCGCACCCAAGACCCCATACCCCGATTCAGGGAATGGTTGAGCAGCCAGGGGTTGGCCAGCGAAGAGGACTTCGACCAGATAGATGCGGGGGTGGACCAACAAGTCGTGGCAGCCGCCGAGTTCGCAGAAGCCAGTCCGTTTCCCGGGCCGGAACAGCTTTACCGAGGCGTCTACGGGGGCGTTTACGAAGGGTAGGGGACAAAATGGCGGAGTTCACTTATAGAGAAGCGGTGGCCCAGGGCCTGCGGGAAGCCCTAGACCAGGACCCCAGGGTTTTCCTGATCGGGGAGGACATCGGTCCTTACGGCGGGGCCTTCGCCGTAACCAAGGGCTTTTGGGAGGATTACGGCGAGAGGCGGATCAAAGACTCGCCCCTTTCCGAATCGGCGATAGTTGGCGCGGGCGTGGGGGCGGCCATGGCCGGGCTTCGGCCCATCGTGGAGTTGATGACCATCAACTTCAGCCTGCTGGCCATGGACCAGATCGTCAACCACGCCGCTAAGATGCGTTACATGTCCGGCGGGCAGCTTTCGGTGCCCTTGATGATCCGCACCGTCACCGGCGCCGGGGCCTCGGTGGGGGCCACCCACTCCCAGTCGTTCGAGGGTTGGTTCGCCTCGGTCCCCGGCCTGCACGTCGCGGTCCCTTCTTCGCCGGAGGACGCGTTGGGGCTGTTCCGAAGCTGCCGCGAGCTGGAAGACCCGGTGTTATTCGTGGAGCACATCCTTTTGTACAGCTCCCGTGGCCAGGTCCCGGATTCGGATTTCAAGATCCCATTGGGCCAGGCCGCCGTCAAGCGGGAGGGAAAAGACGTAACCATCGTCAGCTATTCCCGTATGGCCCAGGTGTCGCTGGCCGCTGCCCAGTTGCTTTCCCAAGAGGGTATAGACGCCGAAGTGGTGGACCTGAGGACCCTGCGCCCCCTGGACATAGATACGGTGGCCGAGTCGGTCAAGAAGACCCACCGGGCGGTGGTGGTGGAAGAAACCAACAAGTTTGGCGGGTTCGCCGGTGAGATATCCAGCCAGATCCAAGAGGCGGTCTTCGATTATCTGGACCACCCGGTGCGGCGAGTCGCCGGAGTGGAAACCCCCATCCCCTATTCCATGCCGCTGGAGAAGTTGGCGATCCCCGACGCAAACTCGGTGGCGGCCGCCGTTCGCGAACTGGTTAACGGCTAGTCAACTGCAAGTTCCCATCACCAGGTTCTCCATCGATCTGCCACGGCGCGTTGTCAGACGGCCCGCCGCGCCTTGCCGGTCCACCGGTGTTGCTTTAATATCAATACCGGACATTCAACGTGAGCCTGCGGAATCTGTTCCCAACAAATCCGGCAGGAGGCAGCCTTGGCAACGTCAATAGTGATGCCCCAGATGGGTTACGACATGCAAGAGGGCACGGTGGTGCGTTGGTACAAACAGGAAGGCGACGCCGTTGCCCGTGGCGAAGTCATCGCCGACATCGAGACCGACAAGGCCACGGTGGAATTTGAAGCCTATACGTCTGGAGTGCTGCGAAAGATCGTGGTCGATGAGGGGGTAGCCATCCCCGTGGGACAGCTCATCGCCGTGATCACCGACCCCGACGAGGAGTTGCCCGACGATTTTGAAGCGCTGGTGGCGCAATCCGGAGCTCCGCCATCCGCCGCGCCTGCCGATGTGCCAGCCGTGGCTGACGTGACGGTACCGGCGCCCGATTCCCCGCCTGCCGGGTCTGATACAACGGCTCCCGCCGCGCCCGCCGGAGGGGTGCGGGCTTCGCCCATCGCCCGCCGGCTGGCCAGGGAAAAGGGGATCGACATCTCCCTGGTGACCGGCAGCGGCCCCGGTGGCAGGATAGTCGAGCAGGATATTTTGGATCACCAGGCGCCGCCGGCGGCAGCGCCGGTTGGCGCCGCGGTTCCTGCCCCGGTCCTCACCGGTGAAAACGTCGAACTTTCCCGTATGCGCCAGACCATAGCCAAGGTGACGTCCGACAGCAAGCGGGACGCTCCCCATTTCTACGTCACCTCGGACATTGACATGACCAAGGCCATGGGACTGCGGAGGGACACCAACGATGTCATCCCCGCGGAAAACCGGGTCAGCGTCAATGACATGATCATCAAGGCGACGACCATAGCCCTGCTTCGGCACCCCAAGTTCAATGCCTTCTACCGAGGCGGCCATCTGCAGATGAACCCGTCGATCAATATGGGGATCGCCATCGCGCTGGAAGCGGGCCTGATCGTTCCCGGCATCAGCGGGTGCGAGAGCAAATCCCTGGTGGAGATAGCCGCCGCCAGCCGGGACCTGATAGCGAGGGCCAACAGCGGGACGCTGCGCAACGAAGAATACAGCGGCACCACCTTCAGCATCAGCAACCTGGGCATGTTTGACGTTGACAGTTTTGCGGCGATCATATTCCCGCCCCATGCCGCCGTGTTGGCGGTGGGCAAGGTCAAGGAACAGGCCGTGGCCCGGGACGGGCAGTTGGCCGTGGCCCAGATGATGAAAGCCACCCTTTCCGTAGACCACCGGGTGGCCGACGGGGCCGAGGCCGCCCAGTTCCTGGTGGAAGTCAAAAACCTGCTGGAGAATCCCGTCAGCCTGATCTTGCAGTGACCTTTCTTAGAAACCAAGCCCACTTGAACGGCTGATCGCTGGCTGCTGATAGCTGACAGCTACAACGCGGAGGAATCGAATTGCCCAAAATGACCGGCGGCCAGGCCTTTACCGAGTCCTTGAAGGCCCAGGGTGTGGACCATATATTCGGCATAATATCCATTCACACCCTGGACCTCTTCGACTCCTTATTCCGCCAGCAAGACCACATCCGATTCATCGGCGGCAGGATGGAGTTGGGCTGCGGGTTCATGGCCGACGGTTATTCCCGGGCCAGCGGCAAGCCGGGGGTATTGTTGACCAGCACCGGTCCCGGCGCGGCCGATTCCGTCGGCGCTTTGGGTGAGGCCTATTTCTCCAGTTCGGCCGTGTTGGAGATCACCACCAACGTGGAGCAGGAATTCATCGGCGGCGGCCGCCTGGTCACCCATGAGACCAAGGACCAGCCCCGGATGTTCGAGGCGGTGACCGATTGGAACGCCTCTATCAACCAGGTGGAGTCCATCCCGGACCACGTGCTAGAAGCTTTTCAGCGCTTCCAGACCAGGCGTCCCCGGCCCATAGAACTGGAGATACCCACCGATCTGCTGGGGAGGGAAGCGGAGGTGGAAGTGCTGGGACCGCGGGAGCCGGACATACCCCAGGGAGACCCCGCCTTGGTGGAGCGCACCCTGGAATTGTTGCTCAAGGCACAGCGGCCGGTGATCGTGGTTGGCGAGGAAGTCCAGTCCCAGGGAGGCACGGAGGAGATAATCGAGCTTGCCGAAAGGTTGGGCGCGCCGGTGGTCACCTGCGACGGGGCCAAGGGCGCCTTTCCCGAGAACCATCCCCTGTCCCTGGGCCAGGCCATGGGCAAACGCATCTGGGGCGAGAACCCGGTCCTGGAATGGCTGGGCACCTGCGACTTTGCCCTGGTGCTGGGCTCGATCCTTCCTTACCGGTCCACCGCCGGCGTGGGGCTCAAGTTGCCGGAGAATATGGCCCACGTGCTTTTGGATGGCGATTCCATCGGGAACAACTACCCTGCGAAGGTTTCGTTGGTGGCTAATTCCCGCGCCGTGGTGCGCCAATTGCTGGACGGCATCGGCTCTCGCGACGTATCCAAGGGAGAGGCGTTCCGTGCCGAAGCGGCCTCCATGAAAAAGGAGATATACGACCGGCTGAAGGAGACCTGGGGCAACGAACTGCGCGCCTTCGAGGCTATACGGGGCGTCATGCCAGAAGAAACCATATTTTCCCTGGACCCCACGGTGCCCGCCAGCCGGGCCATCCGGTGCCTGAATATCAACCGGCCACGCACCTTCATGTATCCCCACGGCTGGGTGGGTCTGGGCTTTGCCTTCCCGGCGGCCATGGGCGCCAAATTGGGACGCCCCCAAAGCCCGGTGGTTTGCGTCACCGGCGACGGGGGGTTCCAGTACAATCTCCAGGAACTGGCCACCGCCGCCCAGTATGGGATCAACCCGATCATCCTGATGTTCAACGACAATGCCTGGGGAGTATTGAAAGACTACCAGAAGCAGATGTTCGACAGCCGGTTGTTCGCCACCGACCTGGTGAACCCGGACTTCGTCAAGCTCTTCGATTCCTACGGGTTCGAGGGCGTAAAGGTGTCCACCGTCGCGGAGATGACCCGCGCCCTGGATGATGCCCAATCGGCCAACAGCGTGCGGCTGATCGAGGTCCAGATTCCCGACGGATTCGCCGCCTTCGTCTAACCGTCCTCCAGTTTTGCCCCATGAACTTTCCAATCTATACGGAGCGCCTGGTTCTCTGCGATTTTGTGCCTTGCGACTGGCCTAACGCCGAGAATATGCCTATGACTTTGCCATGTTGACGTGATATACTAGAACGCCTATTCTACTTTTAAGGGAGAGGCTTTTGCTGTCCTGTCCACATTGCGGACAAGCGAATGTCGCCGATTATGTAGCACCGGACGACTTGTTGCGGTGTGATAGGTGCCAAATGTCCTCGTTAGCCCAGAATTGGCTGCTCGGCAGTGACGGTGAATCTATCGGTGACCCATTTAAAGATTTCATGGGTGAACTTAATGACACTGAGACCCTCTAACGGATTGCCAGCTATTATCATCGTCATTTAGCTTTACCCAATCCGGTCTGGCATTGCGAACCGTCAGATACCACCCAAAGTTTTAAAGAAGTGTGCTTGGCAGACCCGGCCATTGTTTTGGCCTGGTCACTGCAATTGTCTTGGGTATTAGTCATTGTGCTGAGATTGTCAGCCGACTACCAAAGGCGACTATTGCAATTCCTTAATCGGTACCAATATGCCTTGATATAGAATTAATGTTCTACACGACTGCCTTGACAGTAACTATAGGCTTGCGTCACAACTAAAGTTGACTAAAGCAAAAGTTTGGTTCCCACTTGTGTGGTGGGCCTATCTGTCTTGATAGGCCATGTTGTGAGCGTCATCCTCGAATGTTAGAAACCGAAACCGAGTCCTACCCCCGCCGCGTCTATCCCCTGGACGCCCACGACCTGACGGAAGAGCAGATCGCCGTGGCCTTTGCCATGACCTCCCGGCGTCCCGAGCCCTTTGATGAGATCGCCCGGCAGGTCAGCCAAGAAAAAGCGGCCGGCTTCCACGAACGATGGGTGTTGGGCTACGGCCACGCCTCGGTGGCGGAACACGCGGTGATCCACCTGGCCATGGAGAATATCTCCCGCCTGGCCTGCGACGCGCTGGAGGACAACCGGCTGGCCTCGTATACGGAAAAGTCGTCGCGCTACCAGCTTATGCCGGCCGATTTCTTCCACCTTCCCCAGGAATTAAAACAAGACCGGCCATTGACCAGTTTGTTCAACGACACCTGCGCCCAGTTGTTCAAGGACTACCACGGTATGGTGGATGCCTGTATAGATCACTTGAAGGGTGAATACCCTCAGCGAGAGAAGGAGCGTGACTCGGTCTACAAGACGCGGCTCAGCAGGATGGCCACCGATAGCTGCCGGGCCCTGTTGCCCGCCGCCACCCTCACCAACGTGGGCGTGACCGCGAATGCCCGGGTGTTGGAGCATGCCGTCAGCAAGTTGATGTCGTCGGAGTTGGAGGAAGAGCGTGTGCTGGGCGAGGACATCCGCGATCAGGCCCGAATCATCACCCCCACGCTGATCAAATACGCCGGCCGCAACGACTACATGGAAGCGGCCCGCCGGGCCCAGACCGGGCTGTCCAACCGCTTTGCCCAAGCGGAGGCAGTAAGTTCAACACCATCGAATAGCGTGGCAAATAGGACGGCCAGAGCGGAAGATGCGCGGTCCAACGTGAAGCTATTGCACTGGGATGACCAGGCGGAGGAGAGACTGGCGGCGGCGCTTTTATACCGCCGTTCTCACCTGAGCTACGACGAGATCTGGAGCCGTGTGGTGGATATGGGGACCGAGCAACGTTCCCAAATCATCGCTGAAAGCGTCGATGGGATGGGGCCCCATGACGCCCCGGTGCGAGAATTCGAATTGGTGGACTACACCTTTGAATTTCTCATGGATTACGGGGCTTACCGGGAGTTCAAGCGCCACCGGATGCAGTCGTATATTCCCCAGCCCTTGTCCACCATCCATGGGTATGAGGTCCCTCAGCTCCTGGTGGACGCAGGGCTGCAACAGCGATTCGAGGATGCCCTGGGGCCCGTGGAGGAGGCTTATAAACAGGTGGGTGAAATATCCCCGGCGGTGGCCGAGTATCTGGTGACCCATGCCCACTTCCGCCGATTGATCACTCGTATCAACCTGCGGGAGTGTTACCACCTGTTCAAGCTGAGGACTTCGGAACTGGCCCACTTCGCCATCAGGGAACCGATACTGGAGGCGATGAGGCTGGCGGTGGATACCCATCCCAGCTTGTTCCGCCACCTGAGCCTGCGGGATTATCCGGCCTGGTGGCCATTCCCCCAAAACTGATCGGGAATTAACCACCCTTCAGTTTGGCGGCTATGGTGGCCACCCGGGCGCCCAGTTCCCTGGCTTGGGCCAGATCCTCATCGGTTATCCCGCCCACGGCGGTGGCTCCGTAGTACGAACCTGAAGTGCGCATGAGGTCCGACCAGGGTAGTCCCACCACCACCATCCCGCAGGCCAGCATCCAGTGGATCAGCTGCAAGAGAGTCATTTCCAGACCCGAATGGCGTCCCCAACCCGAGGTGAAGGCCGCGCCGGGCTTGCCCGACAAACTGCCCTCCTCCCACAGGTCGCCCTGTTCGTCCAGCCAAGATTTCAGCGAGCCGGTAAGACCGCTCCAATTGGGCGATCCCAAAAGAAGACCGTCGGCTTCCAGAAGGTCTTGGGTGGTGGCTTGGAATATGGACTTGGAGACCGCTTGGCTAGAGTTGGAGCTGGCGACACCTGCGGCTACTGCCTCTGCCAAAGACTCGATTGCGGGGCCCTTGGGGTCGTAGAGGATCAAGATGGAAACGGGCACAAAATCTTCTCCTTACGGATCGGAACAGTCCCGGGTGAAACCACAGTTAAAGCAACGGATCTTGCACTTTTGCTCCACCATCTTGGCCCCGCATATGTCGCAGTTCAGATGGTGGCCCTCAACATGCCCCATGGGGCTGCCTCCCAACCGGCGCCGGGCCGAATTACATAACCTGGCACCAGTATAGCGGCTGGAGGCACGGGAATGGCAGAGATTAAACGGGCAATTTAGAACGAATTTAAGTGGAACCGGGCTTGCTCACCCACAAGTGCCACGAGACTGGGTTGAGCAGCCGGGTGCTTTGCGGAGCTACTTGGATGATTTCGGAGCTACTTGGATGATTTCAAGGAAGCGAAGGAACCTTGCAGCACCATGTCGCGGGAAGCGGCTTCTCCCGACGATACGTCTTGCCGGCTCAACACCAACTCATCAAACCGCAGCACCGACTCCGGCGGATAGTAGAAGCTCATGGTGCCCCAACCAGATGAATCCACCTGCACCTGACCCATGCGCACACGCTGGTCGGACCGGAACAACCACACATAGTAGCTGGTTGGCAACGACTCCTGGGGCATGCCTGACACCAACAATATCGCGTGCCGGCTGTCCTCACCCAGCAACAGGACCCCTTGCTGCTCTCCGCCACCGTCGGGCGGCTCCAGCATCAAGGGCTCGTTGGACGGATTGGCCAACAGATAGCTGGCCATTTCCTCCTCCTGCAAGAATTCCAGAAGCTTAGAATCTTCGGTGGAGAACTGGAGGACCCGGGCGGTGAGGTTGGAGTTTTCCTCGTTAAGCTGGCCCACTTGGCCGAAATAACGGAAATTCATCACCAGCGAAGCAGCCAACAGCACAACCACCGCGGCCGCGGCAGGGGCCAGGATCTTCGGCCAGGGGAATGCGAATCCCAAGACCGAGGCAACGGGCGCCGGAGGCACAGCCTGGGACCGGCTCTTGGCCAAGGCCTCCATCAACCGGGATTCCAGCCCAGGGGGCGGGGTCTGCCACTCCACCGCTTGGCTCAGGAACACCGTGGTCCCAAGCAACTGGGCGACCTCTTCGCGGCAAAGGGTACATACATCCAGATGTGATTCCACCTGGGCGGCATCACCTTCCGGCAGGGTGTCCAGAGCGTACGACGCTAGCAGGTCCTCCGGGTGAAGTCTTCCTACGGGGTCATTCGTTGTCGTCATGTAACACGACTCTCAGTTTCTGCATTGCCAGACGCACCCGGGTTTTGATGGTTCCCAGCGGCTGGCTTAGGATTTCGGCCATTTCCGATTGGGAGTACCCCTTGAAATAGGCCAGCATGATCACTTCTTTTTGGGCGGGAGGTAATATGGTCAAAGCCTTCAAGATGCGCTCCCGCTCCAGGTTTTGCTCCACCTCTTCTTCGGTGGAAATCCCCGAGGACGGCAGCAGTTCCAGCAAATCGTAGTTGGCCGGCTCGGTCGACTGGATGGCCCGTTTGCGAGAACGGATCACATCTATGATTTTGTGGTGAGCCACGCTCATTATCCATGCCTTGGGCGCACCACGGTCAGACTTGAAACTCCCCGCCTTTAACCAGATATTTAAGAATATGTCCTGGGTGACTTCCTCTGCCAGGGCCTGCTGTTTGAGCATGTACATTGCCAAGGAGTAAACCGGCGAGGAATAACGGCTATATAAAGCCTCCAGCGCCTCCTTTTCAGCCTGGGCGACACGGTGAATCAACTGTTGGTCGTCCAGTTCGTGGTGGTTGACCACGTTAACGTCCCCCGTCCATGGTCCGAACGGCGCTCTCATAGGTAACTACGTAGCTGAATCGTATCTGGATTGGAACCGAGCAAGCGGCGGCGAAAAAAACACCGGGCTGGGCCCAAGGCCCAATGCCCTCTACGGCAATGGCGCCCCTTTGGCCGGGGCGGCGATTCCCGGAAACCGCTGGATAGGCCGTATTTAACAAGGCCTTTCTCCGCCCATCGAGGATGGGCCGGGTGATCTCAGAGAAAAATAGTCCCTAATCCGATTCGGAAGCGGTTCTTGGCATGTCCCCGCTTTTCTGTTCCAAATACTGGATCACTGGGTATATGCCTTTACCGGCGTGCCTGGTCTGATAATGGCACCAAACCGGCGCTGGACCATTTTCGGGCGTGATTATAACATACTCGTATCTGGCAACTAAGTGTCAAACGGCTAAACCACTCAACCATTAAACCACCAGGCCGTCCATCAACTCGTCCAGGCTGGTCAGGTCTTCCAGGGCCCAGATCAACTCCAGGGCCGCGGCGCTCTGGCCGTCGCTCCAAACACCGCTGGACAAACCACGGAATTTGGCCTCCAACTCTTCGTCGCTCAACGGGTTGTTTTGGTGCCCCTTGGGAAAACTGGTATGGGCTGCGTGGGTCTTTCCCGATCGGTCCGAAACCTCCATGCGGATGTTGTATTCCCCGGGATATTTTCCGGTGTATTCTTCATTCTCTTCGATGGTGATCTTGGAGATCAACTCCCTGATGCCCGGGTCGCTGATCTTTTGGCTGGTGAAGCTGGCCGGACTAACCCCGCCGTCCAGAAATGCCACGGCCACCATGTAGGGAATGCTGTGGTCTGCCGATTCCCTGGTTTTTGGGTCCCACTTTGTCGGCTCGGTGGCCGGCGTACTACAGGCGCTGCGATAGGCGTGTATGCGTATCGATTCGATCTCCTTGGAAGAGACCAGGGGTTGCAGTTCCAATGCTAGGCCCGTGGGCGCTTGGGTGTGTATCTGGGCCGGATAGGCTTTGAAGAAGCTATCGGTGATGCGGAAGGGCTCGTTTCCGCCCCCCATTGCTCCCAGCTGCACCTGCCTGCCAACCGCCTGTTCCCACAGGCCGCGCTTGCCTTCAAACGGCTCCGAGGGCCCGGTCATGCCTTGGCCGGCCAAAAGGGCGGCGAAGATGGCCGACCGGGTGGCGCTGGCGGTGGCGCAACCCTTCCACATGGATAATTCGCCGGTTCGGGTGACGCCCAGGGGCAGACTGGGGGCCACCGCTAAGGAGATGGCGTTGGCCATCTGGTTTTTGTCCAACTCCATGATCTTTCCGGCGGCGCAGGCGGCCCCGATGACGCTGAACATTCCCTGGTCCCAGCCCAGTTCGCCGGTCAAGACTTCGTCGGACAGGCGGCAAAAGACCTCATAGGCCAGCACGATGGCGGTGATGATGTCTTTCCCGCCGGCAGCCATGGGATCGGCCAGGGCGAGGACCGCCGGGATCATATCGCTGGGATGCCCGCCGCCGGGAGAGAAGTAGCAATCGTTGCAGTCTAGATACCGAACCATCACACCGTTGGCGAACCCGGCCATGTCCGGCGAGCTATAAACGTCTGTGCCCAGTATTCGTGCCGGCATATCGCTGCTAACGCTGGATGCCATGCTCCGGGCGATCTTACCCGGCTCGGACAGAAACCCGCCGGCCGCGCAGCCCAGGGTGTCTATCAGCGTCCGCTTGACCTGCTTCACCGCCTCTGGACTCAAGTCTTCGTAGGTGAGGTTGCAAGCGTAATCGGTCAGGATATCGGTGGTTCTGTCCATGCTTCCCTCCTGGGCGATCTGGTGTTGATAGGGCTGAAAGAATCTCAGCCCGTCATTGAGGGGCCTACCGCAATACTTCTTCAGCCATGCGTTCCAGTTCCCGGCCCATTCCCTCTTCGGTGTCGTAGTAGTCAGGACGCACCACCACCCGGTTGGCGCCCGCGTTCAACAGCGATTGCACCACGGTCCGGTCGGGGTCCTGTCCGTAGACCGAGATGGTTATGGATGCCGGGTCGCGGCCCACTTCGGCGGCCATGGCGTCCAACTTGGCGCGGCTTTCTTCCACCTGGGCCGGGGTGACACGGTTGGGCAGCCAGCCATCGGCGTAGTTGATCACCCGGCGCAACACATTTTTGGCCATGCCTCCCAATATGATCGGGGGGTGGGGCTTTTGAAACGGTTTGGGGTAAGACCTGACCAGCGGGAAGTCGAAGTACTGTCCGTGGAACTCGGCCTCGTCTTTCGTCCAGAGTTCCTTCATCACCAGGATGGCTTCTTTGGTCTGGGTCCAGCGATGGTCGAAGTCGCCGCCCATAAGCTCCGTCTCCTCCCTCAGCCAGCCGGTGCCGACGCCGAACAGGAACCGGCCGCCGCTGTAGTGGTCCAAGACGGCGATCTCCTTGGCCAGCAGGATGGGATTGCGTTCGGGCACCAAAGTGATGCCGGTGGCCAGTTTTATGGTGGTGGTGACCGCCGACGCCCGGGCCAGGGCGATATACGGGTCGCTGAAATGGGAGTAGGTTTCGGGGATGGCGCCGCCGGTGGACGGGAATGGGCTGTCGCTGTGCACCGGCACCGCGGGATGTTCGGCGTACCAGATGGACTCAAAACCCAGTTCTTCAGCTTTGCGCGCCATGAATGCCGGGTCTACCGTATAGGCCGGGAGGGGGATGGATGTGCCTACGCTCATCGGGGTTTCTCCTTTATTGGGATCGTCTTGGTAGATCAAGTGTTCAGGGGAATCGCGCCTGGGTCAAATGGATATTTACGGTTCCCAGGCAAACAAACACGTTGACGCCACAAATGTATCTCGGAACGGGGCTGGGCGCAACCGATGGGTCCTTGCCTGCAAGATTTGTAGGCCGAAGGAGAACGGCAAGGACAACTTGGTTAGAGGATGGTGCTGGTGTCCACGTCCAGGTCGCTGGGCGGGTCGCCGCCGGTGGAGCCCCGCCACCATTCGATGAATGCTTCCTGTCCGTAGCTATCCCTAAGACGGGCCAAATGGGCCTTGACCTGGACCATTACGGGCAGGTCGTGGTCCAGGGCTAGTTGATAAGTCCGGTGGGCCCATGCCAAAGACGCGGCCAAGTCGCCCCGCTCTTCTTCCACCATGGCCAACTGGCCCAGGGTGCGGGACACCCGCTGCACATCCTCCAACTCCTGGAAGATATCCAGGGCCTTGCGGTACCACTGTTCGGCTTCTTCCAGCTTCTTCTGCTCGTGAAAAAGAACGCCCAACTGGCGGGACTCGTCGCCCACGCCCTTGATGTCCCCCAGTTCCTCAAGCTTCTCCCGAGCCATCTGGAACCAGTTCTCGGCATCGTCAAAAAACAGGCCGCGGCTTTGTTCCATGAGGCCCAGGTAGTGGAATTCCAGCGCCATTTGCTCCGGCTTGCCCAGTTGGTCGCTCAAGGTCAAGGCCTGCATGTACCAGCGGTCGGCTTCCTCGTAGTCGAATCTGGAGAGGTACACGGTGCCCAACTCGTGGTAGACCAATATGGCCGTTTCCTCGTCGCGGTTCTCTTCCAGGATCGCCCTGGCGCGCTGGTACCAGCTTTCCGCCTCGTCGTGCTCGAACCGGTATTGGGCGGCCAAGCCCAGGGCGCGGTAATCCTTCACCAGTTCTTCCGGGTCTTCCAGGCGTTGATGGATGTCCAAGGCCTTGCTGTACCAGTCCTTCGCTTCGGTATACAACCGCTGGTGCAAGCGGATCTGGCCCAGGCAGTAATATTCGTCCGCCACGGACTCCCGGTCCTCGCCTGCCTCGATTATCGCCAACGACTTCTGGAACCATTCGTCGGCCGACTCCAACTGCCACCGGCCCTGGGCAATGACGCCGAATTGGTGGTAGACCGAAGCTGTCCTGGGGTCCTGATCGCCCTCGGGTTGAGATTCCAGGTAAGCAAGTAACAGGCCGTTCAGTTCTTCGGAGCGGGTCAGGTCGCCCAGGTCGGTGGCCTCGCTGGCCTCGGTGCCCATCAGGTACAACCAGAGCTCGATGCCGCCCCGCTGTTGGGCCTCTTCCGCCGCTCCGGACTCGGGAGCCAGCGTCTGCACCAGTTGCCGCCGCAGCCGGCGTAATTCGGGATACCGTTTCTGCATGCGGTAAACCTGGGCCAGCGGTTGGACCAGGACCTGGGCGGTATCCCATTGCTGGTCTTCCAGCGCCAGGCCCAGCGCCTGCGTGATGTTTCCTTCTTCGGCTAGGACCGCCGTGGTGCCGGAGTCCTGGTTCTCGTAAAGGGTCTCCAGGAAGTAGTCGGCGGTGTCGGCGTAGACCCTCACGAACTCACGCTCCAGGTCCCGGACACCCGACTGCCGAACCTGCTGGTGCAGGCCCCGGCCGTAAAACCAGGGGAAAGCCGGGTTGATCTGATACACACTGGGGGTCACCGGCTCCAGGAACCCCGCAGCCCGGGCCGAACGTAGCAACGTCCGGCAGGCGCCATAGCCCAACTCCTCGCCCATGACGGTCCGGTAGGGCCGCTCCTGGGTGATGTGGGTCAACACGTCCATCATCACCCGGCGCTGGAACAGGGACAGGAATGGCAGATGAGCGCGGCTGCGGTGGGACATGCGGGAGAAGGAGTATTCCATGGCCGCGGTCAAAAACCCGTCCCGTCCTTCCTCCTGGGCATGGTCCGTTAAGCTCTCGATCCTTTTCTCCAGTTCGCCGGCCACCACCGAAGCGGGAGTGGATTCAAGGATGGGCAGGGCGATCTGCATAGCCAGGGGATGGCCTTCGATCAACTCCAAAAGCTGAAGGTATTCTGCCCCCAGGTGGCTCTGGATCCCCTGGCCGCCGCCCGATGCCGTAGTCGTTCCAGTAGTCGTTCCAGTAGTTGTTCCGGTAGCCGTTCCAGCCAGCAGCAGGCCGCCCAACTCGATCCGGTCGGCGCCTTCCAACCCCTTCAATTCGAAACCCTGGTGTTCGATGGTGAGCCATGGTTCTGTCTGGCTTCGGCTTACCAGCAAGACCCAAGTACTCCCGCCGGCCGCCACCTGTTCCAGAAATTCGTTCAGGTCCGCCTGTTCTTCGGTGTCCAGCAACCCAGGGTTGTCCGGTCTGGGGAAACCCGCAATCCGTTCCAATGAATCCCAGACCACCAGGGAAGGGTGTTCCTTCAGGTAGTCCAGGACCCATTCCCTCTGGGCATCACCGGGTAGATCGGCGAAATCCAGACCGGCTACGGCGGTGCCGATCTCGTGGACCACGCGTTCCAGCCCGGCGCCAACCTCAAATGAGGTATAGAACACGCCTCCCGGCAGTTGCTGTGAGCCTGTTTTCTGGATCCAGTTGGCGAAACCCAAAGCCAGCTCGGTTTTGCCCACGCCCGTGTTCCCCGAAAGAAGCACGGGAGACGCTGGGCGTTGCCCGAATAGGCGTTCCAATCGCCTGATCTCTCGGCGGCGGCCCACCAGCCCATGGGGGCCGCCCTGGGGAAGCTCGGTGCCGCCTCCGGTATCTTCAGCAGCCGGGTG
>JADFPM010000237.1 GCA_022562335.1 Chloroflexota bacterium | reverse complement strand
GCTGCCCAATTCCTCGGTCAATAGATCGCACCGGGCCCGGCTTTTTTCCACCACCACGCCCTCATGGCCAGAGGCCAGCAGGGCCTTGGTCAGATGGTAGCCAACTTCGCTGCATCCGATTACCAGGATATACATCGAGCTCTCGCGGAAACGAGGATTTAACTTTCCAGGGTCCGGGTTATGTCTTGAAGTAGATCGAGGGTGGGATTGACGATTTCCAGGTCCATTTCCGAATATAACCGTTGGAGCTCGGGATCTTCCAGCCGGCAGACCACCTTTTGCACGTTGAAGATGTGCTTGGCGATTTGGGAGGTGAGGATGTTCTGATGTTCGTCCTCTGACAGCGCTAAAAACGCGTCTGCGGTATCTATTCCTCCCAACTGCAGGTAGTCTTGCATCAGGGGTTCCAGGGTCAAAAGCGTATTCACGGCCGGCTCGTTGGCCACTTCGTTAAGGCAATCAATGTCGTCGCTCAGGATGGTGAATTGGTGTTCATTAGATTCGGGTGAGGCCAAAAGCAAAGTGGTCAGGGGTCCACATCCCAGGATCAAGATCCGCATGGTCCCTGCCTTAGCCCCAACCTCAATCCAGGTAGGGCGCTCCCGCCCGGTCCCTTAAGAATAATACCCGGCACGACACATTGTTGAAGATATAGGATGCGGTCGATCCGATTCGGCAAACCCCGAAGCGCCGCCGGTAGGGCACACCCAAAACGACAAGGTCCATATGCCGGTCCTCGGTTTCCTGGACCAGGGCCGGGCCGGCATGGCGGGCCCTGAGGAGTTTGGCCTGCACGTCACGAAACTTTTCTTCCGCGCCTATCGCCTCGATGGTTTCCAAAATACGCTCGCCTTTGGCGATGGCGTTGGTCAGGTCCGATTCCAAGGGGAGGTCCAATGGGACCTCCATAACATAGATGGCGTGGATCTCGGCCTTCTCCTGCCGGGCCATGCGGCATGTCCAACGAAAGGTCCGTTCGGTTGCCGGGTCGCCGTTTACCGGGACCAAGATCCGGGTGGCTTCGAGTCGCATACCTAAGGGCTAACCTCCCACGATACGCCGGTCAAGGGAGCCCGGCTTGCCGGGGTATGACCATTCCGGGGGAGATTATAGCCAGGGAAAGGCTGCACTTCAACCGCCACAACGCCGACTTTTCACCAAATTGAAGTATGCTGCCGGGCAACTGATTTGAGGCTAGCTTGGCCGGGTGGCCAGGAGAGGCGGCAGGTCCCGGGCCATTGAATATATACGGCCCACCTGCTCATTGGTGCCGGCCACCACCAACACGTCCCCCGGTTTGATCTCTTCGTCTTTTGCCGGATGCAGGATATAGCTGCGGGCGCGCCGTATGGCCAAAACCGCCACGGTGTCGTTTTCGCCCGACCCGCTGAGGCCCACTTGTTCCAGGGTGCGGTTAAGCATTTGCTCCGGCGGTTGTACTTTGCTGATCCCAAAGTTAGGGGCGATGGACATATAGTCCACGACACCGGCCTCAAATCCTACGTGGGCTGCCCTCCGGGCGCTTTCCATCTCCGGATATACCACCTTGTCGGCGCCCACCCGTTGCAGGGTCTCTCCGTGCAGTTCGTTGGCGGCCCGGGCGATGATATAGGGAATCCCCAGGTCCTTGATCAAAACGGTGATCAGTATGCTGGCCTGTACGTTGTCGCTGCCCAGCGCCACCACGACGACGTCAAAGTCGGCCACGTCTAATTCCCGCAGGACCGACTCGCTGGAAGCGTCGGCCCGCACCGCATAGGTCACGTGGCCCAGCGTGTCCTGGATCTTTGCCTCATCCAGGTCAATGGCCAGCACGTCGTGTCCGGATTGATACAGTTCCCGGGCCACGGTACCGCCGAACCGGCCCAGCCCGATGACGCAAACCTGTTTCTTCACCGCTTCCCCCGATTGACTATTTCAACCTAGCCTATTTTAACCCTTTCCCTGGCAAAACGGTATATCGAAGCCTCTTCTCTGGGCGCCAATGTCAGGGCCAAGGTCACCGGTCCCAGGCGGCCCACAAACATGGCTACCATAAACATGCTTTTGCCCGCCAGGCTTAATTCAGATGTGATTCCCGTGGAAGCGCCCGTGGTGCCCAGGGCGGATACAGTGTCGAACAAGAGATCCAAAAATGGAAGATCAGGGTCGGTTATGGTCAATACGGGTACCGCGATGGCAATGAACCCCAAGCCCAAGACGGCTACGGCCAAAGCCCGGTACAGCTGGGGTTGGGGGATTTCACGGCCAAAGGCTTCGGCCTGGGCGCGCTGGCGCAATGATGAGACCACGGCGGCAACGATGATGGCGAAGGTCACCACCTTGATCCCACCGGCCACCGAGCCCGCGGCCCCGCCGATGAACATGAGACCGGAATAGGTCACTTTGGTCACGTCATGCACCTGGCCAAAATCCATGGTGGAGAACCCCGCCGTGCGCCCGCTCACCGACTCGAATAGCGCTCCCATGGCCTTGTCGAACCATCCCAGTTGCCCAAGGGTCTCGGGATTGGCCCATTCGGCCACCAGCAACACGGCGGCGCCCAACGCCCATAGGGAAAGACTGGTCACCACCACCAACTTGGTGTCCAGGCTAAGGCGGACGAACCGGCGGTTCCGGTAGATGTCCACCAGCACCGTCCACCCCAATCCCCCCAGGATCATCAGCGCTGCTGTGCACAATAGCAGTAAGGGAGATTGGGCGAACCTGGCCAGACTGCTTCCGTCGGGGAGTTCGGGCAGTATGTTCAGTCCCGCGTTGTTGAACGACGACACCGAAAGAAACAGCGAGTGCCACAACGCTTTGCCCAGGCCCAGTTCTGGAAGGTTGCGGACTTGCCAGAAGATGGCCAACGTTCCCAGGGCATAGAGGGAGAACACCAGCATCACCACCCGGCGGCCGATACGCCGCAACCCCTGGAACTGCTCGACGCCCACCGTGTCTTGCATCAGCCCTTGGGTAAGCATCCGCTCCTGCAGCGTGGAGCGGTGGCCGATGATCAGCAGCAGGAAGGTGCTGACCACCATGAAGCCCAACCCTCCCACCAGCATCAACATGAATATCAATGTCTGCCCGAAGCCGCTCCAGTACGTCCCGGTGCTGACCACCGTGTGGCCGGTGACTGTCATGGCTGACACGGCTGTGAAGAAGGAGATATCCAGAGAGGTGAATTCGCCGCTGTTGCTGGATATGGGCAGGGCCAGAATAAGCCCTCCCAGAAGGATCAGGAGTACGAATCCCACGAGAAGCATCAGCGGTGATCCAAAAAGCCGCCGGGGCACCCTCATGGGCGGAGGCTGCGCTATGCTGGGCCGCAGTTCTCTCATCCGCGGCTGGCGGATCACCGGGTCCCTGCGCCGGCGAGGGGGCATCAACGACACTGGCGGCCTCCCGGGGCAGGGGTGGGATCAAATCCGGGCAAAATGACACCTTTCGGCGTTGGATCAGAATCCGTGAGAGGTGAAAAAGCTTTCAAATCGGCCTGGGAGCCGCGATCAGGAGAATTGGGCATCAAGATTTGAGCCAAGACATATTATGGACCGGGAGCCCGCGATATAGGAAATATGCAGGCCCAAAACTCGCGCTTTACCTTTGACGGTTCAGTTAAGTCAACGGATTCTAGGTTCTTGGACTTACCATGTCAACGCGGAACCGGCGGAGGTTTTGGCGACTAAGCCGCTGATCGATCTGGGACCGGCCAAAGGTCAAGCGGTTGAACGCATCCGGTGAAGGTGCGCGGCCGAAGTTTTCCAGGGTTCTTATGCTAAGATGTTTCCAAGTTGCAGCTTCCAAGAGGTGACCAAATATGACGACCAACCACCGTCAGGTGGAGCGGCGTTACGACCCTGCCAAAATCGACCGGAAATGGCAGGACCGTTGGGATAAGGACGGTCTTCACAAGGTCGATCTCCAAGACCCCCGGCCCAAGTGGTACGAGATGACCATGTACCCATATCCCTCGGGCGACCTTCACATCGGCCACTGGTACGCCATGGCCCCCGCCGACTGTCACGCCCGCTTCCGCCGGATGCAGGGATATAACGTGCTGCATCCCATCGGTTTCGATGCCTTCGGCCTGCCGGCGGAAAACGCCGCCATCAGCCGGGGCATACATCCCCATACCTGGACCATGGACAACATCGCCAACATGCGCCGTCAGCTCCGGTCCATCGGCGCGATCTACGATTGGAGCCGGGAGATCGTTTGCTGCATGCCCGAATTCTACCGCTGGAGCCAGTGGTTGTTCTTGAAATTCTACCATCAGGGCCTGGCATACCACGGCAAAGCGCCCGTGGTGTGGTGCCCTTCGTGCCAGACGGTCCTGGCCCACGAACAGGTGGTCAACGGCGCTTGTGAGCGCTGCGGCACGGTCATCACTCGCAGGGACCTGGAGCAGTGGTTTTTTCGCATCACCGAATACGCCGACCGGTTGCTGGACTT
>JADFPM010000015.1 GCA_022562335.1 Chloroflexota bacterium | reverse complement strand
GGGGCCACGGCGCCGACTACGGGGTGCAGGATTACAAGCTGGCGGTGATCACCGCAGCCAAGGCCCTGGCGGGCACGGCGGTGGACCTGCTGGCCGACGGCGCGGCCAAGGGCGGCGAGATCGTCGGCGGACACCGGCCCAATATGACCAGGGCCGAATATCTGGCCTTCATGCGGGGACTGGCCAAGGAAGAAACCTTCGAGGACGAGTAGAGAGATAATGTTGAATGTAGCCGAACTCAAGCAGAAAGCTTGCGGGACCATAGAAGCCCACCGGGACGAGTTGATCGGCATCGCTAAAGAGATACTGGCCAATCCTGAGGTGGGTTTTAGCGAGATTAAGACGGCCCGGCTGGTGGCCGACAAATTCAGCCAGTTGGGTATCCAACACCAGGAAGGCCTGGCAATCACCGGCGTGAAGGGGCGCATCTCCGGCGGGGCCGGCCAGGGCCCCAGGTTGGCTATCCTGGGCGAATTGGACTCCCTGGTGGTGGAAGAACACCCCTTTGCCCTGGACGCCACCGGTGCGGCCCACGCCTGCGGCCACAATTGCCAGATCGGAATGATGCTGGGCGCCACCATGGGCCTGCTCACACCGGAGGTTTTGGAACAGCTCTCCGGGGAGATCATCCCCTTCGCGGTGCCGGCGGAGGAGTTCATCGAGGTGGAGCGGAGGCTCCAGCTTAGGGAGGACGGCAAACTGGAGCTCCTGGGTGGCAAGCAGGAGCTTATCCGGTTGGGTGAATTCGACGACGTGGACCTGGCCATGATGTGCCACACCGCCAGCGACATGGGCGACAGGAAATTCGCCGTGGGAGGCACCAGCAACGGCCACGTCGTCAAATACGTGCAGTACACGGGCAGGGGCTCCCATGCCGGCAGCGCTCCCCACCTGGGAATAAACGCCCTGAACGCGGCAACCTTCGCCATCCAGGCGATCCACGCCAACCGGGAAACCCACTTGGACGACGATACCGTCAGGGTGCATGGGATCATGACCCGGGGCGGCGAGGCGGTCAGCGCGGTCCCCTCAGACGTTCGGCTGGAATGGCGGGTGCGCTCGGGCAATCGCGAAGCGTTGGTCAAAAACTCGGATATCGTTGACCGCTGTTTCAAGGCCGGCGCCCTGGCGGTGGGAGCATCGGTGAAGATCACCAACATACCCGGTTACCTGCCCATGCGCCACGACGCCAAGATCCAAGACATGTTCCGGTTGAACAGCGCAAATCTGCTGGGGGAAGATTCGGTTTTGGTGATCCCCAGCCGGCGCAACCGGGGCGGTTCCACGGACATGGGCGACCTGAGCCAGTTGATCCCATCCTGCCATCCCTACACCTCCGGAGCGGAAGGGCCCGGCCACAGCAAAGATTACATCATCACCAACTACGAAACCGCGGTGATAAACCCTGCCAAGATCATGGCCATGGTGGCCATCGACCTGCTGGCGGATGGCGCCGCCAAGGGCAACGAAGTCGTCGAGAGCCACCGCCCGGCCATGGGCAAATCAGCTTATCTCAAATTCCAGCGGGAACGGGCCCAGGTGCTTGAGTTCGACGGCGCGTCCTGACTCACGGGTTTAGACCGCGAAAACCTAAACGCCTAGGAAGAACATGACGGCGCCCGCGGCGATGGGCACGGTTAGATTGTCGTCCACGGGAAGGGGCGCCAGTTCCGCCAATCCCGCGGCCACGGCCCCCGCGATCAAACCCCAGTGATACTCAACCACACCCGCGGACACCAACACCCCCACCACCGCCCACGAAACTACGATGAATGCCGCCGTCCCCACCGGGGATTTGCCGAAAACACGGGGGCCGGGCATACCTCTGCCCACCAGTGCCGCCGCCGGGTCGCCTAGAGACAAAAACAGCAGCGCAGCCACCGCCACGGTCCGGTCGAATAACAAAAAAACGGCCAGTGCGCCCATGGCCATATAGGTGGCGCCGGTGACGCGGCTGCCCTCGTCAGGCTTCAATAGCGGGGCTAGCCAGCGAAGAAACATGCGGTTCAGCCGTTCCGCCCGGAACCGGGCAAGGTCCAAACCCAATCCACCCGCCGTCAGGGCGGCCGTCGCCACCACCATAAACATTTCAGGAGCGAAGATACCCGCCACGGGAATGGTTGACCCGGCGGTCAGATGGAAAAGCCGCCGCCACACCGGAGGGGGCGCCAGATGGGGGTCGGTCTGAATGTCAGATCCTGAAGCGGACATGGGGGCTATGTTCGTCTAAGACGAACCAAAATCCGTGGGACAAAACTCGCGGAGCTAAACCAGATAGCGGCTGATATCCCTTTGCCACTGCCGTTCCGCCAGGCTAAAAAGGTATGGTTAGTGAGTCCCCCGCCCTCCAACGCAGTGAGCGGAACTCGGTGCCGGCCGGCACCTCGAATACCATCCAACCGTCGATGGAGAACCCCCGGTCCAACTTGAAGGAACCGACCAGGAACCCCTGGCCCGGGGGCGTTCCATCGGTGCCGACCTCAATCAAACGCACCGAACCCGGGTCCCAATCGGGAGGATCGGTAATATCAGCGCCCTGAGTCTGTGCCAGCAGGTCGGTCAGGGAATCGTTGTCCTCCCATTTCCAGGCGCCGGCGACCCTAGCCCAGGTCTGACCTTGAGCCATCACGTCCACTGGAAGATATTTGCCCTGGAAGTAATCCTGTAACTCGGCTGCCTGGGCGTTCACGTCCACGATATGGCTGGTGGCGGTGTGATTGGCTACTCGTAGCCTGACCAACACCAATTCCATACCGTCCTCAGAAGGCCTCAAACGGTGGTGATCTACACTCCCGGCGCCGTAGGAATTGGTGTAACGGAGTTCCTGGACACGGTCCATGGCCAACACCGTGATGTCCAAGGACCTGCCCCGGAATGCTCTGCCAAAGCTGGAAGGGGTATCGGAACAGGCGGCCACCAATACGGCAACCACCAACATGGCCAACACTATAGTGAATCTTTTACCCATAAACTACACCCGGCGAAGGCAAATCCTCCTTACGGTGATAGAGCTATCAGGAAATACGCACCACCGGGAGCCATCGGATTTACCGATATTACGGCGCCGCCATCGATGGAAGCTGCCGGAGCTGCTCCACCAATGCCGTCAATTTCTGGAGCAGATAATCTATCTCATCCCCGGTATTATCCTTTCCCAGGGTAAGCCTCAAACTGCCTCGGGCCAACTCGGCCGACTGGCCCAGGGCCAA
This sequence comes from Chloroflexota bacterium, assembly GCA_022562335.1. Classification (GTDB taxonomy): domain Bacteria; phylum Chloroflexota; class Dehalococcoidia; order Lucifugimonadales; family UBA3495; genus Io17-Chloro-G2. Next base: position 16,881 of record JADFPM010000015.1, on the reverse strand, counting down.
AAGCACATGGGAAGGTTCCAGAGAACCCGAACTACAGGCGCTGCCGCTGGAGGCCGCTATCCCGGCCATGTCCAGACCCAGCAGGATGGGCTCTCCCTCCACCCCTTGAAACGAAAAATTCACATTGTTGGGCATCCTTTCCGTGGGGTGGCCGTTCAAACGGCTACCAGGGATGTTTTCGGTGATGTGGTCAATGATCCGGTCCCTCAAGGCCATGCAGTGCGCGGTGGTCTCGTCGCGCCGTTCATTGGCCGCTTGCAGGGCCACCGAAAAGCCCACTATACCCGGTATGTTTTCCGTCCCGGACCGGCGTTCCCGTTCCTGGCCGCCGCCCAAAATCAACGGGAGGATGGGCGTTCCCCGCCGGATGAATAGCACCCCGGTGCCCTTGGGCCCATAGATCTTGTGGCCGGAGAGACTCAGCAAGTCCACGCCCAGCCTGGCTACGTCCAAATCTAAAAAGCCGGCCGCCTGCACCGCATCGGTGTGAAAGGCGATGGTCCGATGCAGTTCCGCCGCCCTCTGGCGCACCATCTGGGAAATCTCGCTGATGGGATTGATCGTGCCGATCTCATTGTTGGCATACATGATGGTGACCAGGGTGGTTCGGTCGGTGATGGCCTCGTACACGGCTTCCGGCTGGACCATTCCATAGGCATCGACGGGCAGATAGGTGACGTCGAATCCCGTGGTCTCCAGGTGTTGGCAGGTGTGAAGGACCGCATGATGCTCCACGCTGGAGGTCACGATGTGGTTGCCCGTTTCCTGGAGCGCGGTGGCCACGCCGTAGACCGCCCCGTTGTCGGCCTCGGTCCCGCTGCCGGTGAACACGATTTCCCGCGAGCGGCAGTTTAGGACCGCCGCAACCCGGTCACGCGCTTCGTCCAGCGTATACCGGGCCTCTTGGCCCACGGCATGGAGGCTGGATGGATTACCGTAGGATTTGCTGAAATACGGCAACATAGCTTCCAGGACCTGGGGGTCCATGGGAGTGGTGCCGGCATGGTCTAAATAAACGATTCCCCGTGACGCCATGGGTTCCCTCGTGGATGATTCAGGCCCCAACTCTGCCGCCTGGCCGCTACTGGGGGCCCGTGGCTATTTTAGCACAGGTCAGGTTCAGCATCGGTCTATTCCCCGGCTATTTCCTGGTCCAAAAGAATCGCCTTGGCTTTCTGGCTTCCACCAGCCGTCCTATCTGCTCCCGGCCGATGACCCCCACCACCATACCGTTTTCAATCACCGGCAGATGGCCGGTATCCTCGTTCTCCATCTGTTCAAGGGCATGGAACACCGTGTCCCCGGGAACGATATGGTGCGCGTCCGGCGCCCTTGGCGCTGGGGCGGGCCACCCGGCTGCCATGACCTGGCCCACGGTGAATTGTCTCAGCCTTTCATTCTCCCGCTCCTGCCGATAACTCGTGGTGGCCGTTGAGAAGAGAAAGGCGCCGATGAGGGCCATCCAGGCGCTCTGCACCCCTCCGTTGGAAACAATCAAAAAGATCCCGCCGGCAATCATTAAAACACCGAAGAACTGTCCAGCCCGGGCGGCTACTTGGGTGGCCCGCCAGTAATTTCCCGTCAACCCCCACACCGCCGACCGCAGGACCCTACCCCCGTCAAGAGGAAAACCGGGGAGCATATTAAACACACCCAGGCTCAGGTTTACCCAAGCCAGGATGAATAAGATCGCAGCCAGGGTAGCGTTGGCATCCCGCAGAAGAAACCACAGGCCCGCGAATATCCCGCTGAGAGCCAAGCTGCTCAGTGGGCCCACCACGGCGACGGTGAACTCGATCAATGGACGCCCGGCTTCGTGGGTCAGCTGTGAAACGCCTCCGAAAATAAACAGGGTTATCTTTCTTACGGGTATTCCCCATCGTTCGGCAACCACGCTGTGGGTCAACTCATGGGCCAGCACCGACATGAAAAAAAGCACCGACGTGACCGCGGCGACACTCCACCGATGGGGCCCCGCCCAGGCCGGTTGGGAATGGCCGAACAGGTTGGCCAACATATAGGTTATCAACGCAAATATCAGCAGCCAGGAGACGTTGATCTCGATGGGGATGCCGAATATCTTACCTATGCGCAGTGACGCGCCCAAACTATTTCCTCCCCAAATGAGTCAATCCCAAATGTCCGCCGGGTCTAGCCAAGATCACCGCGATCTGCGGATGCGGCAACCTGTATAAGGGATGGTCAAAACCAATGTCAATCGCTAAAAGCCGTGGCGTAAGCCACCAGCTTGTACACCAATTTCGCAGCGGTGTATGAGCACGCCGGCGGACCATCGCCGGGCGACAGTTCACACACGTCAAAGCCCACGATCCTCCGGGACCGGGCGACCTCTTTCAGCAGTCCCGTCAATTGGTCCCAACCCATTCCTCCCGGCTCCGGAGTTCCCACGGCCGGCATCAGCGCCGGATCCAATACGTCCAGATCGATGCTTATGTAAACCCGCGGGCTCAGCAGGTCGATGACTCCACGGTTGAAGGCGGCGTGGTCCAAACCCGATGGCCAGGTGAAGGCCGGCACCGCGTTCACCCTGATGTAATCGCTTTCCTCCTGGCTCATGCTGCGGAGCCCCACCAGCACCAAAGGGCACACATCGTGGATTCGCCGGGCGCCGGAGGCGTGGCCCCAGCAGGTCCCCATGTACTCGTCCCGCAGGTCGGCATGGGCGTCTAGGTAAAGGACCGAAAGGTCTGGATAAACGTCCGCGTGGGCCTGCACCGCGCCGGCGGCCAAGGAATGTTCCCCTCCCATGACCCCCACCAGCTTTCCCATGGCCAGGTAGCGGGCCACGGCCGACCTCACCCTTTGGGCCATGTGTTCCGGTCCGCCCATGTGGGGTTCCAGGGCAGCGGTGGTGTTGATACCCACCAGTGAGACATCCAAGTCCAATTCGGCATCGTAATCTTCTAGACCGTTAGATGCCAGAATCATGGCGTTGGGACCATCCCGGGCGCCACTGCGAAAGGAAGTGGTGCTGTCGTAGGGGACGGGGATCAAAACCGCCCGGGCCAGGTCCAACCGGCTCTGCTCATACGGCAGAGATAGGAAGTTGTAAGGAATTTCAGGAATGCCGCCGGAATCAGACACCAGGATTACTCGATCCAGTGGCCGATCCTCTGGCCTCCAATTGGGTCCTTTGCCGCTGAGTTTCCGTCTTACCTTGCCTGGTGTCCAGCCATTCCAAGCCCCGTTCCAACTGCCAGGTTTCCACTTCTTCCAGGGAGAACAATTCCTTGACGCGGGAGAGGGCCATATCGCTATCAAAGGGTCGGCAAGAAAATATATCCACGTTGACGTGGTCCCGGCGGGGGAAGGTGTGCACGCTGATATGGCTTTCAGCGATTATCACGAACCCGGAAATCCCCGAGTCTTCGGCCTTGGGGGCGTTATATTCCAGCACCGACGGTTCGGTGATGCGGGTCATCCCCATCGCGTCGGGGAGGTCGTACAGAAATTGCCGGATCAACTCGGCATCCCACATCCTTCCGCTGTCGCCACGGTATCCGTCAATGACCAGGTGCATCCCAGTTGTAGCCTCCAGTGAACAATACGTCGGTAAATACTACGAATAAAGCCCGTTCGCCGTTGGCATCACGCCTTGGCAAATCTAAGCGTATAGAATATCATTCCTGATTGCCATGCACAATTTACGCATGAAATCCCCTGCGTTGGAAGCCCCGCCCTGGCAACCGGTCCCAGCGGGATCACCGATCATGACACCGAGCCGCCTTGGGGCAAGATTCGGGGCAAGATTCAATGAGAACAGGACCTTTGACCTATGATGATCCAGGCAACGGGGTTGACCCATTACTACGGCCCCCAACCAGCTATACAAGACGTGAATTTCAGCGTTGAAAAAGGCGAGATTTTGGGCTTTTTGGGCCCCAACGGCGCCGGTAAGACCACCACCATGAGAATACTCACAGGGTTCATGCCGCCCACTCGGGGGAAGGTGACCATAGACGGGCACGACGTGGTCGAGGAATCGCTGCAGGTCCGGAAAATGATCGGATACCTTCCCGAAACGGTCCCGTTGTACACCGACATGACCGTCTCCAGCTATTTAAAGTATATGGGAACTCTCCGCGGAATGCCGCCCAAGAAAATCAAAGGCCGCATAGCCGACGTGGTGGATGTTTGCCGGCTGGGCGATTACCACAAAACGCAGATCGGGAAACTTTCCAAGGGTTTCCGCCAACGGGTAGGAGTGGCCCAAGCCATCCTTCACGAGCCCGAGGTATTGGTCTTGGACGAGCCGACCATCGGCATCGACCCGATCCAGGTGGTTGAGACGCGCCGGTTGATACAAGACCTGGGAAAATCTCAGACCGTGGTCTTGAGCAGCCACATCTTGCCCGAAGTCAGCATGATCTGCCAGCGGGTGATGATCATCCATGAAGGGCGGATCGTGGCCGAGGACACCCCAAGCAACCTGGCCCAACGCCTCCAGGGAGTGAACCGGCTGGAGATCGAGGTGGGCGGCCCTATAAATGAAGTCCTGGAAGCGCTGCGAAAGGTGGAAGGGGTTGCCGATGTCAGCCACTCTTCGTCAATGGGCAAGCCGGTGTTCACGGTGCAGGCCCGCGGTGGACAGGACCTGAGGGATGAGATCTCCCGGGCGGTGATCAGCAGCGGCTGGAGCCTGCTCAGCATGCAAACGGTGGGGATGAGCTTGGAAGATATATTCCTTAAACTGACCACCAACGAGGAGTTGTAACGATGCGCACCGTCCAAGCGGTGGCTTGGAAAGAGATTCAGATCTACTTCAGCAGTCCCACCGCCTATATCGTGGGCATGATATTCTTGGCCCTGGCCGGTTTCTTCTTCGTCCGGGACCTGGGCAGTCCCTTCCCCGAGGCATCTCTCAGCTCCTTTTTCCAAGGGGCGACCATCATCCTGGTTTTGATGGGCCCGGCCTTGACCATGCGGTTGATGGCCGAAGAACAAAAGCTGGGCACCATAGAGCTTTTGCTCACCTCTCCGGTGCGCGACTGGGAGATCGTCGTCGGCAAGTACCTGGCCAGCCTGGTATTTTACCTGGCCACCCTGGCCCTGACCCTTTATTACGTCATCCTCCTGGTAGTCTTTGCCGACCCGGATATGGGGCCGATATACTCCGGATATTTGGGACTGGTGTTGTACGGGGCCTCCGCTTTGGCGATAGGATTGCTGGCTTCAACATTGACCAGCAACCAGATAGTTGCCGCCGTGGTGGCCATGGGCGTTCTGTTGGCGCTGTTTTTCGCCGACGCGGCTTCCACAACCCTGGGCAGCACCGCATCGTCCATCATCGGAGAGGTGGGCATCAAGAGCCATTTCGACGATTTCGAGCGCGGGGTCATCGACACCAAACATGTGATCTACTTCCTCACCTTCATTGCATTCTTCCTGTTCCTGACCATTCGGGCCTTGGAATCCCGGCGGTGGAGGTAGCATGACAAGCCAATCCACCAGCCAGCCAGGGGACTGGCGGCGCCGGCAGCGTTCTCAGCAGCAAGATCCCTCCCCTCGCGGTGACGATAGCCAAGACCAAGGTGAAACCGGGCCGGACCAAGAAGCGGACGCGAAACTTTCCCGCACCTTATTCAGTTTCCTGGAACCAACGCTAGACCGCATCGGCGCCTACGGCGCCCCCATGGTCATGGCCGGCGTGATCGGCTTGGTGGCGGGCATCGCCTTGGTGGCCTTTGTACCCTCGATGAGCTTCTACGGGTACATAAACATCGGCATCGGCTTATTCTTGATCGGTCTCATCGCCATGATCTCCCTGAGTTCGGTTTTGGCGGCGTTTTACAGCAGGACCGGCCGTTATGGAGTCAACTCCACCATCATGCTGCTGGCTTTCACCGGCATCATAGTGGTGATCAGCATCATCTCCTTTGAAAATAACCGGCGCTTCGACATGACCGCCACCAACCAGTTCAGCCTGGCCCAACGAACGAAGGACTCGCTAAAAAAGTTGGAAAGCCCAGTGAACGTAACGGCATTTTTCAAGGAGAACCGGAGAAACGATTTCGACGCCCTGGTGCGGCGGGTGCGGGTGGACGAGGCGTTGCGGGAATTCAAAGCCGCGCGCTCCAGCAAATTTTTCTATAGCTTCAAAGACCCGGACCTGGAGCCGGACCTGGTCCGAAAGTTCTTTGGCGATACCCCCACGCCATTTGTGAACGAGACCATCATCCTAGAGGACATGGCCACGGGAAGGGTCCATATCATAGAGCCTACCGACCGGTCCAACAGCCGTCTGGAACAGCAACTGGCCACCGGATTGATGGTGATCGCCGGGCAGGAAAAGCGGACGATCTACTTCCTGTCGGGCCACGGCGAGCGGAGCATCGACAGCACCAACTCCGATGGTTACTCCGACGTCAGGCAATGGCTTGAGGCCGATAACTACGAAGTTCGCACATTGCGATGGGCGCCGGACCAGACGGACGTGCGCGTGCCCGATGGATTCTGCGACCCCGACGATATAACCTGCCTTCCGGAAGCCGCCATGGTGGTGGTCGCCCGGCCCACCGTCGAGTTTCCCCAGGACCACGCCTTGGCTTTGGACCTTTACCTGCGCGGGCTACGAATCGATCCCGAAGATGAATCAAAACTGATTCCCCGCCGGGAAGGCGGCCGTTTGATCTTCCTGGCTGAACCTGATACCCCCACCTCATACCAACGATTTCTGGCGCGTTGGGGAATCTTGCTGACGCCGGGGTACATCCGGGACGAGTTGAGGTCGCCCGATGGCCAACCCAGGACCTTGAAGGTTCGGGCGGTGGATCTGCGCCAGTTCCCGGCCGAGGTGATCGCCCAGGTGCCGCCCGCCATCCTCAAGGCGTTGATCGGAATAACCTCCCCCAAGGGGGAATCGCTGGACGATACCTTCATGCCCGGCGCGGCGGCCTTGGTCACCTTGGACGACGGCTTGAGGCTGCCCATACCGTTGGCCATGACCTCATCACAGAGCTACCTCATCAGTGACATAGACCGTACCGAGCCGATCAAGGACAAGGGCGACGAGTCCGACCCAATAGGCCCGTTCTCGCCGGTGGTTTACCTTCAGGCTTTCGGGCCGCTGGGCCAGAACAACCCCACCCAACAACCGACGGACAACCAGCTATCAACGATGTTGGTCTTCGGAGATTCGGACTTTATCTCCAACGGCTCGCTGGGAAACCCCAGGGGCAGCGGCGTCGACTTCTTTCTGAATTCGACCAACCACATCCTGGGGGATTTTACGTTGGTGTCCATCCGGCCCAAAGCGTTTAACTTCCGTGAGTTCAACCTGGACCGCAACGAATATAACTTCGTGCGCTACTCCACCTGGCTTTTTTTGCCCGGGATGTTGGCGCTGATGGCGGGACTGGTATGGTGGGTCCGGCGTTAGACTGCCGGCGCCAAGACAAAAATCGATCAAATCTCTAGCGGCGCCTTTTCCCGCGCGGCCGGTGGCGCCTACGCTTAATTCTTGAGCAGCATAGTATGAATGTCAGACTTTCAATCATCTTAGTCGTCGTATTGTTCATTTTTGGCGGCACCGCCTATTTCGTGAGCCAGACCCGTTCCAGCGGGCGGATCCCCGACGAGCCCTGGATGTTCCGCATCGACGAAAGCGCCCTGGTGAGCATCACCGTCAGTTCCGATGGCCAGACCGTGGAATACGCCCGAAAGCCCGGTGGCTCCACCTGGTACATCCAGCAGGAACCGGAAGTCCCGGTTTTCATAGACAAGTGGAGCGGCACTCCTCTTTTGGTCAGCGGCCCTCGGGTAAACCGGGTGTTGGGCCAGACCATAGACAACCCGGCATCCTTCGGCCTGGACCCGCCAGTGACGGCTGTCACCGTGGTGCAGAGGGGCGGCCAGTCCTTTGAGTTTCACCTGGGTATCAAAACCCCCGACGAGAACAATCAATATGCGCGGCTGGTGGGCGACCCTCAACTGTTCACCGTCCCAGAGATTTGGGGGATGGTCATAACCCGCCTGGCCCTGGAGCCGCCCTATCCTCGCTTGTTCAGCATGGAAGAGGAAGACCTGATATACATCGAGGTCACCCAAGACGGGAAGACCGAGAGTTACGCCAGCCGCCTCAGGGCTGGCGCCCGGGAGTGGCTGGTCCTGCTGGAGGATGGCGATACTCCCGTGGACCTGTCCAAGTGGGCCGATATCCCGGCCAAGGTCAGCGATACTGAAGTGTACAATGTGCTGGCCAACCAGATAGAAGAACCGGAGTCGCTGGGATTGGAACCTCCCCAAATAACGGTCAAGATCGGAGGGCGCGACGGGGGGATATTCGTGGTCTACTTGGGCAACACGACGCCCAGCGGAAATCAGATCTATGGCCAGGTGGTGGGCCAACCAGAACTTTACGCCGTGCCTTTGGATTGGGTAAACACCATCACCGGTTTGGTGACCGACCCTCCCTATACCGTAAAATGATCCGCGCGGGTTAACCCAGCCCTTATTTGGCCGGTTCATACCGCTTGTCGCCGCAAGGGCAGGCCCAAATCCCTTGATTCGGGTCAAGATACCCCGGCGCGCCGCATATCTTTGAGTAACGGTCTGGCAGCCGGACCTGACCAAGGCCAGGCATGCAGGCTTCCATTGATTTTCAACTGATTTGGGGTGCTCCGTTGAAAGCTGAGATATTTTCCATAGGCACGGAATTGCTCATGGGAGAGCTGACCGACACCAACGCCGCGTGGATCGCGGGACGCCTCCCTCCCTTGGGAATCCAGCTGCAGTGGGTATCCATAATCGGCGACGATCTGGATATGCTATCCGAAGCCTTCATCCGGGGTATGGAAAGGTCGGACATCATTTTCACCACCGGCGGTTTGGGGCCCACCCAGGACGACCTGACCCGGGAGGCAGTGGCCAAGGCCGTGGGCGAGACCCCCACCGTTCAGGAGGAAGTGGTTAGGGACCTGCGGGATTATTTCAGCGGCCGGGGCACCGAGATGCCGTCCCATAATATCAAGCAAGCCCACCTGATACCCTCTGCCCAGTTCATCCCCAACCCCAACGGCACCGCCCCCGGCTGGTGGACGGAGCGGGACGGGAAGATCGTGGTCAACATGCCGGGACCTCCCGGCGAGATCCACCCCATGTGGGAGAACCAGGTCGCGCCGCGCCTGAGGGAATTGATCAACGACGAGGTCACCATCACCCGAAACGTCAAAACCATGGGCATGTCGGAAGGGGCCATAGACGAGATCGTGGGTGAATTCTTCGGCCGGGAAAACCCCTATCTGGGCATCTATTCCAAGGCAGACGGTATCCACCTTCGGGTGATCGCCCGGGCCAAGGATGAGGCCACGGCCAGGCTGATGATCGAGCCGGTGGAAGTGGCGATCCACGAGAGGCTTGGGTCCTACATTTGGGGTTATGACGACGAGACGCCGGAGGTTGCCGTGGGTCTGGCCCTGAAAGAAAAGGGGCTGACCTTGGCCACCATGGAGACCTGCACCGGCGGGTATCTGGGCAACAGCATAACCGATGTCCCCGAAAGCGCCGGTTATTTCAAAGGCGGGCTGGTGGCCTACAGCAGAGAGTCCATGATCGCGGCCGGAGTCCCCGCGCAGGTGATAGACAGCCACGGTGAGGTCAGCCAGGAGACGGCCATGGCCATGGCACAAACGGTGAGGCGGGAATTGAAGGCCGACTACGGCATCGGCATCGCCGGAACCGCGTCGCCCACAGAGCGGGATCCAAATGGGTCCGCTTCGCAGGTAAGGCGTGCAGCGGGGTCTGCCTCAGACAGAAGGTCCATGGGCACCGCTTACGTGGCCATCGTCGGACCCGGCGGCACCAAAGAGATGGAACTGCGGGTGCCTCCCCGGCGGATCACGATAAAACGCCGCATATCCAACAACGCCCTGATCGAGCTGAAAAAGCTGATAGCGGCGGGATGACCGGGATCGTCTGATCCAATCAATCCCACGGCCCCAAAGGCAGGCCCCAAGTCCTTCTTAAAGTGTCAGTTGACGGTAGAGCATGGGGAGTCTTTCCGGCAACGACCAGATGTCGGTCAGCACCTCGTAGCCCATGTCGCCGCACATACTCTTTAGGTAATCGTGCCCGGACTTATCCACGGTGAGGCAGAAGGGCGTTATGTTCTTCCGCTTGGCTTCTATCAGGGCCATATGGGTGTCGTGGACCGCGTATTCTTTTTCCACGCCCTCCCGGCTATAGCCCCGGTCTTGGGGACGGCCATCGCTGATCAGGAACATTATCTTGGTGGTGGCGTCCTGATTTTCCAGCTTGGTTGTGGCGTGGCGGATGGCGGCGCCCATGCGGGTGGCATGTAGCGGCGTGATCTTATCGATGCGGCGTTTCACCTTCTCGCTGAAGTTTTCGTTGATGTCTTTGATGACGTAGAATTCCACATTTTCCCGGCCGTAACCGGAAAATCCGTAGATGCCATAGGTGTCGCCGATGGCCTCCAGCGCGTTGATCAGTAATGCGGTGCTTTCCTTTTCCAGGTCGATGATCCTCTTGTAGTTGCGGCGCACCAGGCCCTCCCGCCGCCGCCGCAGCCAAACCATGTATTCCACCGGGTCGTCTGGAGCATCCCGGTCGTCCACCACCTGGCGGCCTTCGTCGATGGCCTCGGCCGTAGATGCGCTCATGTCCAGCAAGAACACCACCGCGACATCGCGGCGGGTCCGGTTGCGTTGCCAGTAGATCTTGTCGTCGGGCGGCACCTTCATCCGCATGTCGGCCCACGCCTCTATAGCCGCGTTCAACTCCACGTCCTCGCCGTCGGTCAGACGGTAGATCTTGCGGAAGTTATCGGGCATGATCAGCTCGAACTGGCGCCGGATGTGGTTGGCCAGGGACGCGTAGTTTTTCAACGCTTCGGTGTAGAAACTGGCGTCACCCTCTTCCACCGTCTTTTCCTTGACGATGCACCACCGGGGTTTATAGTCGTTCGCCCGGAAATCCCACTCGTCATAGGCAAATGTCTGGGGTTCCTTGGCTTCCAACTCTCCGCCTTGTTCGTTGTCGTGAAGCAGCGGGCCGTATCCCTCGCCGGGCTGGGCGTTGGGCGGCGGGGTCCCCGCCTCTTTCATGATGTTTTGAGCGAACATGGCCATACTATTTTTGATGTCGCCCTGCTCGGCGTCCAATTCCAATTCCGCGCTGTCCTGCAGCAACTGTTCCAGCATTTCCTTGGAGATGGGCTCGCCGTCACCATCCTGGCTGGAGTCCATCTGCAACTTGGTCAATAGCTGGACCATTTCCGGTTTGAAATCTCCCCGGAAGTCGATGGGCTCCGGTGATTCGTAGGACTCGCCGTCACCGCTCTCGCCTGACGCATCCCGGCCGGCCTGAAGCTGCTCGATCAACGACTCATACTCCTCTTCTGAGAAGTCGCCGGGCTCCTCCAGGTCCTGGTCCTGCCACTCTTCTTCGGGCTGGGTTTCATTTTGAATGCGGGAAATGATCTCGTAGGCCCTGAGGGTAGCTTCAGCGGCATCCTCCACCGTTGCATCGGCATTTCGAAGCTCATGAAGGATTTGGGCCAGCATGACTGCGGCTTGCTCATACTCGGTGGGCACCGGAAGTTCCGTGAACTGCTCCAGGCTCAGGTGAACCAGCAATTCCACCAGGGCTTCTTGCAGCCCCAACTCCTGAATCTGGGGCCGGGTGGCCAACGATTCGCCTTGGACCTTGACGACCGACTGCTTTATGCCCGGATATTCCGCCTTTATGCGGTAATCCAGACGGCAATCCTCCAAAACAGTGAAAATATCGAAGGCCAGCCGCCGGTTTTCAAACAGTTGAAGGAAACGGCCGATGTCGGTGTAGGCCTGTACCGTCTCCCCTCCACCTTCGGCGGCCAGAACGGGCCCGGGTTCGGCGCCCTCGGCAATGTCCACCTCTTGGGCATTTGCCAGCATTTGGGCGTTCAGGGCATTTTGACGTTCTTTGGCATCCTCTTCCATTTTGTGACGGCGGTCATCGAATAGGCCCGATGGCTTTTCAAAGTCGTATTTGAAACTGCCAAATTCCAGGTGACCTACCTGATGGGTGGAGACAACCTTAAACCAGGAGAAATTCTCTTGTTTATTGGAATAATGGTCCACCACCGGCGGCAAGAAAATCCGGGTGCCGTCGGTGGACGATGTGTCTTCATCCACCCACCCGATGTTTTTGCTGACTAATTCTTTGGTGTCCATCACCTCGATGGGGGAACCGGAGAGGGCGCGGCAATAAAGCCGGATGATGCCCTTGACCCGGTCCAACTCCAGGCTGGATGAAAGGGTCTCCAGGATTGATTCCGAGGTGTTGGACTCTATCTTGAAGAAAGCGATACCGCTTTCAGCATTATCTTTCAATAGGCCGACGCCGTGCTGGAACCAGCCGTCCAACTGGCTGACCGTTATCCGGTTAAGCACGTCGGTCAAGCTTTTGAGGAACGCCGGCACCGCTTCCGGAGACACGGCCAACAACGTTTCACACAGGTCTAAGATATACCCTTGGGAACCGGCAGGGATCTTGCCCAAGGCCTGGGTCCCGTCGGACAGGAACCGGGACGTGTCCCGCAGCCCAACCTTGGCCAGACGCTCGCCCAACTTTAGGAAGCGCCCGGTCTGGCCCTCGTCTATCTGCTGCAGGGCCTTGGGAACCACCTCCAGGCAACTTTTGACCTCGCGCCAGCTCCCTTCTATCAGGGCCCTGGACATAGATAGGAATGGCTCTCGTTCCCGGCCCATGGCGGGCAAAACGTCGCGGCCCAATACCAGACATTCCGCTGCCACGTCGTAGGACTTGTAGGATAACGCCTCCACCAGCGAGGCGAATACCTCCACGTCCCAGAAGGGAAGGCCGCGCACCAAATCTGGGCTGACCTCAAAGAACTTGGCGGCCAGGGTGCTGGACTTCCAGGTCCCCTTGTACAGACTGCGGCCCAGCCCCGCCCAACGGGGAATGTACTGGGGTCTCAGGTTGGGAACGATGTCAGTGCTGGCTTTAAAGAAAGCCACCGCAAGGGAAGGAGAGTCTTGCGCTAAATAGGTCCCGCACCTGGCCCACTGCATGAACGACGGGAAGGACAAGAACCGGGCGACCTCGGGCCCGACGCGGTAATATTCCACCGCCGATTCCCATGAGCGAACCGTCTGGGTGGCGATGGCCACGCCTTCCTTGGCCCACAGGATCAGTTCTTCTGCGCTGAAGGTCGGCTCGACCTGCGCCAGGGCTTCGTTATAGGCTTCTAGGACCGCCGGCGGCAGTTTTGCCAATTCCTGTTCTATCTCGGCACGGGGATCTGTACTCAATCTAGTCTCCTTCCAGCACTATCCCATTGTCTAAACCGTCAGGCAGGTCAGGGATCACGCGAAGAAATTGTTCCAGTATCCGCGCCGTCGCCCCATAGATCAGGTGCCCATTGTAGGCGTAGGAATATATATCTTCCGTTTGACCGTCTTGCCAACGGGTTTCCACCCTGATGCTGGCCGGGTCTCGGAGGGCCCTCACCGGGACTTCCAGGACCTCGGCGATCTCCATGGCGCTGGGTTTGAATGGGTAGGGGTAAGGGATGGTGCCAACGTACACGTTGACTCCAAATCCGCTTCTGGTCACGACGTCATCCAATTGGCCCAGGACTTTGACATCCCCGCGCAGGATGCCCATCTCTTCTTCCGTTTCCCGCAGGGCCGTCTCCAGAAAGTCCCGGTCTTCGGGGTCGCGAGCGCCGCCGGGAAAGGAGATCTCGCCCTTGTGGTGCTCGACTTCCTCCGAGCGCTTGTTCAACAGAATGCAGTATTCGCCGTTCCGGGGGTAGAGCAAGAGCATCACCGCGGCGGGAGTCAAAGAAGCGTCGGCTACGGTCTTTTTGACGCGATCAGCCAACGCTTTCTCGATTACATCCAAAGGGAAGGGGGAGGATGGGGCCATTGAAACCTCTATTCGAATATGGAGGAGACCACCTCTTCGATACTGCGCTGCAGTTCTACCTCGTCGCTAAGGGTCCACACGATGGCCACCTGGCAGGCCCGCCGCTCCCCGATACCCTCGATCATCAGCCGCCCGGCGTAGATCAACAGCCGCGTACTGGCGCCCTCTTGCAGACCGTGCTCTTTCAGATTTCGTATCTTAACGCCCAGTTTGGCCAGCGCTTGTGATTGCTCTTTCGAACAACCGCTCTCCCGGGCCACTATCTCGGCTTCGACATCTTCCGGCGGATAGTAGAATTCGATGGAGATGAACCGCTGCCTGGTGCTGTGCTTCAGGTCCTTCAACGCGCTCTGATAGTGGGGGTTGTAGGAGATGCAGAGCAGGAACCGGTCATCGGCCTCGATGATGGAACCGGTCTTCTCCACCGGCAGGATCCGCCGGTGGTCGGTCAGGGGGTGAATCAACACGGTGGTGTCTTTACGGGCTTCCACCACCTCGTCCAGGTACAGTATCGCGCCGTTTTTCACCGCCCGGGTCATGGGACCGTCCATCCACCTGGTTCCCTCGGCGTCCAAGAGGTAACGGCCCACCAGGTCGCTGGCGGTCAGGTCTTCGTGGCAGGCGATGGTAACCAGGGGCACCCGGACCGCGCCTTCCTCCAACTGTTCTTCCTTCCCATCCTTATCCTTGACCACGGCTAGGGGCCGCCCCAATTTCCATGCCATGTACTCCACGAAGCGCGTTTTACCGCAACCGGTGGGCCCCTTCAACAGAACGGGTATGTGCTGTTTGTAAGCGGCGGTGAAAATTTCCAATTCGTCGCCCACCGGCACGTAATATGGCTCGTCCCGGACCAGGAATTCTTCTATGGCGTATTCTTTGTACGTGCGCTCGACAGCTTCTACCATTACGCTTGCTCTACCCTACCTTTGATTCGAGATTCCCAAAGGGATTTGACCGTTGCTTCCAACGCGGCTACGTCTCCAGAATTATCGACCACAACGTCGGCCCGGTCCAACCTTTCTTGGATGTCCATCTGTGACCCTATGCGTTTTCGCACCTCTTGTTCATCCATGCCGTTGCGGGACATGAGCCGCTCAAACACGATTTCCAGTGAGGAATCCGTGGCCCAAACCTCGTCCACCAGGGTTTCCCATCCGGCCTCGAACATCAAAGCGGCCTCCACCACCACCACCTGCACCCCACGGGACCGCATCTGTTCGGTCTTTTCGGCCACCATGTCCGCCATCCGCGGGTGCATGATCCCGTTCAGCTTGGCCAACTGCACTGGGTCGGCGAAAACGATGGCGCCCAGCTTGCGCCGGTCTATCTCTCCATCGGGTTGCAGTATGTCACGGCCAAAGGCATCCACAACGGCGTTCCAACTCTCGGTGTGGGGTGTGTAGGCCTCGTGGCCGACCTGGTCGGCATTGATCACTTCAGCCCCAAGTTCCTGCAAAACCCGGGTCGCTTCAGACTTACCGGTGCCGATGCTTCCTGTGAGGCCTATGACCAGCATACCTTCCTAATCAAGCGCCGTAGAGAAACCTCTAAACGGTTTCCCCGGCCGAACCTAGGTCGGGCCGGGCGAGTCCGACGCCTGAGCCATTCTACCAATGGTGCCCACCTTGGTCAATAAGCGCCACCCCAACAGCAGATATCGAAACAGAGACTCCAACGTGGACCAATAACCAAAGCCGCCACGGCCTGGCGGTCTGGCGCCGCGGAAGACCTTAAGGCCAAATCCGCAACCCCCTGACGGTCACCCGTCGAACTGGATCTCGCCCCAACGGCTTCTGTAAGTTTCCTGAAGCCCTTGGAACAACTGTTGGTATTCCTCGGTATCTATGGGGGAGGTGGTCATGATCACCGCGTCTTCGCGGTTGTCCGAGTAGTAACCCTTGCGGGTGCCAACGGTCTTGAAAGCGTATTTTTCGTAGAGACGCTGGGCGATGAAATTGGAGACTCGCACTTCCAGGGTCATGACTTTTGAGCCGTATTTCACCGCCTCCCGCATGGAACCGATCAACAATAACTCGCCGATTCCACGGCCCCGCAGCTTTTCCCTAACGGCGATCTCGGTGATGTGTGCCTCTTCTCCCTGGTACCACACGCTCACGTATCCGGCCACAAATTCCTCGGCTGCCGCCGATTTGCGGGGGCGGCCAATGACTTCATTAACGCCCCTGGCTAGGCGTTGCCACAGGGGACGCTGGGTGGACGCTTGAGTCTCGGCCATGACGGCCTCGACCGTCTCGGCATCGGGACAGGCCACCAGGTAACAAGCGTACTTGTTGTTCAGTTCCCGCTTAAAGGAAGTGCTGACCCATAACGGAGAGAACGCTTCCCTTTCGATCTCAACTACCTGGGATATGTCCTCTGTTTTTAGCCGCCGAAGGAAAACGTCCAAAGAAACCGTCCCGGGAAACCATGCATGACCCAGCATCGATCCGCGGTTTGATCCCGCCGGTAATTGGCCATTCTAACATGGGCTCGAATAGTTGAATATAACTGGCCAGGCCGCCTCTAATACCCTTTTAGCCCATTGATCTATACTGGGGTTGATTTCGGTTCGTTGGGGACCACCGGCCAGATCTGGCCGGTCCCACGGTGATGGGAGGCGGGGTTGGGGTTTGCTTTATCAATTGATATTCTCCACGGTTTCCGCCCTGGATCCTCTCTTCAGCCCTCGGGGCGACGGGCTCTCGGGCCGCTGCTGTTGTCCGGCCTGGCCTTATGGGCTTTGGCGGGATGCGCTCAGCAGGCGACTACAAGCGTGCCGGAGGCCACCATAGTTCCCGCCGCGACCTCACCTGCCGCCGCCGCTCCGCTCCAACCAACGGCCGTTCCCGACCCCGGCATCCAGACCGCTCCGCCGCCGGACTCCAGTCCCCAGACCACATACCCGCCCAAATCCCCTACGCCGCCCGCTTCCGTTGCCATTGACGAATCGTCGCCGGTGCTGAC
>JADFPM010000236.1 GCA_022562335.1 Chloroflexota bacterium | reverse complement strand
GGTCGAAGCCCATCATCTTGGCCGCCACGGCGTCGATGGCCACCTGGTCGGCGCTGGCCAGGATCCGGTTTTTTATGTGCCACCGCATGGCCCGTGGGCCCGGGCCGTCCCCCGCGAAGGTCCCATCCATGACCGCGAATATGCCCGGATGTATCTCCTGCTGAATGGCCAGCAGGTCCACCAGGGTTTCGTGGATCACCGAATGGGTCCAGTGGCGTTTACGGTGCAACAGCCCGCCGAAGGCGTTTTTCATGGCCCCGGTCATGGTGGTGAACACGTGGGTTTTCATGGTGGGTAGATGAACGATATTCTTCCCGGCGAAGGACTCCGGAATCTGTATCCCTTCGGGGAAAATGTCGTCCAGCACCAACATTTTCTCTTTTGGCTTGAATTCCACCCACTTGTTGGGAGGCGAATCCAGGTGGACCACCGGCAGGTTGAGTTTATCTTGCACGACCTTGTGCTTGTTCTTCTCCTCGCCCTCGAAAGAATCGACCACCACGGTGCCGTTGTGGGCCCCGGTCAGGTTTTGGTAACCCAGGTTACGCATCCCGCGGATCACCCCTTCCAGTTGCCAGGGGGAGGTGGAGCAGGCAGGATACCAATGCTGCCACGAGATGTTGATCTTCAGTAACGTCTCGATGCCGGGGTCCAGACGCTGGGTCACTCCGGCCATTTCCATGGCTCTCTGGAAATCGTCGAACACGGTCTCCGGCCGGGTGGCCACGACCGCGACTAAAGCACGGCCATCCGGCCTATTGGCTTGGACCCGCGAAAGTTCACCGGTTTCGGGGGCAGGGTCACCTGAAGTAACCAATATCGTGTCTCCTTAATCCAATAAGGGCCGGAACAACGGGCCGGAACACTGGGTCACCCGTTTAACAGCAGTACCACCGCTGATAGCGCCATCCACGAAACGATGGCAAGCACCATCGGCAGGTCCCGGACGATCAGGTGCTCCGGTGACTCAGCCTCTTTGCTGTTATTTAGCAGGTATAGATACCGGAAAAGACCTAGAGTAACCAGCGGGATGGTCAGCAGCATAGAGTTGTTTTCCGGCAGATTATCCGCCTCCACCACATATAAAGTATAGCTCAACCACGATGCCGTTGCCGCTATGGTGAGCAACTGGCCGATGAAGGGCCCCGCGTACTGGCTCAGGACCGACCGTTGGTTGGGCGCCTGGTCCCCAGCCAGCCTGACCTCGGCATATCGCCGTCCCAAAGCGATGAATAACGCTCCGGCCGCGGTGGTGACGTAGAGCCACGGGGACGGCACGACTCCGATGGCCGCCGCTCCGATGGCTACTCTAATCACGTACCCGCTGGCCACCGCCAATACGTCCACCAACACGATTTTCTTAGCGCCCAGGGAATATGCCACGTTTATGGCGACATATACCAGGATGATCCACACCAAGATCAGGTCAAGCACCGCCAGTAATGCAAAACCGGCAGCCGCCAGCAGGGCCATGGCCGACACGACGATGGGGACCGGCACCAAGCCCGAGGGTATAGCACGTTTACTTTTGACCGGATGCTGTTGGTCGGATTTCTTGTCGGAAAGGTCGTTGAGCAGATAGACGGCCGAAGAGATGGCGCACAGAGCGGCGAATACCGCGGCCAGGGTGATCAGAAGCCCCGGAACGGGGTTCAGGTCGGTCAGGGACCAGGCGACGCGAACAGCGAACACAAAGGGCAAGAAGATCAGGAGATTCTTGATCCATTGGTGGGGCCGCATAGCCTGCACCAAGCCCAAGATCGACTCGAGAAATGGGTTGACCCCGGCTGATCCTTTTGATTTATCGGCGGTCCCCAATGGCCTTCAACCTAACCTTTGATCCGCAGGGTAGAGGATTCCGCCCACGCGCCACGCCGGATGCGTTTGACCCAGAACAGCGCGGCCAGGCCCAAGAGGACCGCGAAGAAGAGCGTCACCACCCTCACCAATAATGTCCCAGCCGATGCCACGTCTCGCGGAAGCCCGCTCTGCTGTAAAAGCACGACCATGCTTCCCTCGGTCCCGCCCAATCCTCCTGGGATGGTGGTGATGGCGCCCACCAGAGTGGACGCCGCGTATATCGGCAAGACCTTATAGATGACCAATGGACTATCCAATCCCTGGAGGATGACCCATAGGGCCAACCCTTCACTGAACCACGCGGCCCCGCCCAAGGCCACCGCCACCAGCATGACCCGGGGAGCCGCCAATAACTTCAACGATTCCTGGGAATCCAATAATTCATTTTTCCACCGGCGCAGCAATGGCAGGTCTACAAGACGCTGGCTGTGCTTCGAAGTAAAGACCAACAAGGCCACACCGGAGATCACCAGGACGGCTATCAGGGTGACCACCACCGGCACCGGCAGTAAGGCAAGACCGACCAGGCCAAGCAGTATCACCGCCACCAGGTCGGTGAGGCGCTCCATCACCACCGCGGGCAACGAGGTGGAAACTGCCACCCCGGTGCGTTCCCGCAGCAGATAGCTTTTTAGCACCTCCCCCATCTTTCCCGGCGTGATGGACATGGCCAGGCCCGAGAGAAAGACCAACGCGCTGGACGCCAATGGCAGTTTAACTCCCAGGACATTGAGATAGTAGGCCCAACGAACAAACCTAAGGAAATAATTCAGCAGGGCCAATGCCAAGGCCGCAAACAAGTGGGTAACCGGGAAACGAGTCAACTGCCGGATGGTCTCCCCAAAATCGCCGTAACCGATCAACCCAAGGGCGACCAGCCCCGCGAAAACCACCAGCAGAAGCAGGGTTTTGTTAGTCAGAGCCGGGCCGGGCCTTTTCATTGATTTGGGGGCTGATTGGGGGCTGATTTGGGGGCTGATCTTGGAGTTTATCTGGGCGGCCAGGTATCCCCCGCCAAACCCATTGTCGATGTTCACCACCGCTATGCCCGGTGCGCAACTGTTCATCATGCCCAGCAGCGCCGCAAGTCCATCAAAGCTGGCCCCGTAGCCGACACTGGTAGGGACGGTGACCACCGGAGCGGAAACCAGACCGGCGACCGCGCCGGCGATGGCGGCTTCCATCCCGGCAACGACAACAATCACATTGGCTTCTTTTAACACCGGCAGGGAATTCAAAAGCCGGTGCAGCCCGGCGACGCCAACGTCATTGACCCGGACAACCTGACTTCCCATCAACTCGGCGGTGACCGTGGCTTCCTCCGCCACCGGCAGGTCCGCCGTTCCAGCGGTCAAAACCACCACCCCCGGCACTTTGGGAACCGGCTGACGGCCGGGCGCCACGATGGTATTGGCCAACTCATTGTAGACCGCGCTGGGGGTTCGCTTCAGGGTGGCTTTGAAAGCAGATCGATTGGTCTTGGTGACCAATACGGGGTTTTCCTTTGCCGCCAGTGACTCCACTATCTTTGAGACCTGCTGTGGTGTTTTACCCAGGCCCAGGACAACCTCAGGGAAGCCGGTGCGAAGTGGACGGTGGTGGTCTACCTTGGCAAAATCCAGGTCCTCAAACGGCAGGTCGCGGAGCAACTGCATCACTTCGTCCACGCTTTGGCTGCCGTTGCGCAGAGCTTCCAGGTGGTGGCGTAGGTTGGAAGTGTGCATAAGATTTGGATCGACCGCCGCGGTGCGAATGTCCCACTCAGGAGATGCCAATCATAGCCTTGGGCTTGATTCAGTGTCAAGAAATTCCGAGCCTGGACGTGCCCAGTATTTGAGTGGCCGGAGACCGGCGGCCGCATCGGGACCTTCTCGATCCCCCAAATCTAACCGGCCGCTGTATCAGGTTCGGGTTCACCGTCAGGGTCTGTGACCAGGTTGTTGGAGTCGGCTTTAAGCAACGAGAACAGGGCTCCCAGGGCGCTCATACTGGCCGTATAGATAACCAATATGGCCACTCCACCCCATAAGACCAAGAGAAACCGGCCCAGGTCGGCCAACACCATGATCGCCGCCGAGGCCGAGGCCGCGATGAACAAAACCAAGCCACCCAATAAGAACCCGAAGGTGATGGCTTTTACCAGGTGAGACCGCGGATTGTCCCGGGCAGAGGATATGCCCAAGTAGCCGCCGATGAACGGAGATGCCGGCGCCGCCACAAAATGGACAAGGGGAATCAATAAGCAAATCACCATGATCCCCAAGGCGATGAACACTCCTTTAATCACAGATCTTCCTACCCTCCATTTTTGGTGGCAGCCGGTTCAATTGCATATCTCAGGGTGCACGTCTCCAGAGTACACAAGATAGATTCGGGATTATGCACTAGACGCACCACTATAGCTATAGTATAATACCTCTATGGAGTATCAAGAGGTTGTTCTTTCCGGTCTTTCTCGTGGGCGATGCGCTTGGCTTCGTCCCGGATTGACTTCGGAAAAAGTCTCCTCATGGCCTGGTCTTTGGTCAATTCGACCGCAGGCTTTCTCCGGCTCTTACGCTGTTTACTCATAGGAGACCCCAATGGTGCAGACTCAGAAAATGAACCTGGTA
>JADFPM010000235.1 GCA_022562335.1 Chloroflexota bacterium | reverse complement strand
GTGCGCAATCTTCCAGCGTTGTTCACCACTCTGTCCCTCTTGCCGAACCGGGCGACGGTGGCGGCCACCACCTCTCGCCAGTTAGACTCGCTGGTCACGTCCAGATTGAGGAACAGGCATTCTCCGCCGATCTCATTAATCTCGGCTTCGGTTTTACGTCCCTCGTCCTCCAACACGTCGCCGATGACCACCCTGGCCCCCTCGCCGGCGAATAGCTTGGCCTCCACGGCGCCCATGCCCCTGGCGCCGCCGCTGATCAGCGCCACCTTGTTTTCCAGACGGCCCATGATTCCTCCAGCAATAGGGAATGGGTCGATTTTAGGGCTTGGACCGCCCGAGTCAAGTGCCGGTGATCCCGGAGAAACGCCTCGTTGACCGCACCAGGCCCCGTCTATAAAATGTGGGCGGATGATTTGCAAGACACGTCAAGCCTTTGGGATTTCCGATGATTGAGCGCACGCAGGATCACACCAAGCCAAGGACGGTTCTAGCGTTGGCCGCGATGGCCATGCTGGTGTTGTTAGCAGCCTGCTCAAACTTCTCCCCTCCGCCGGTCATGGCCGAAGATTTCCAGGTGACTCTTTTCACCGGCGAAGATTTCCGGCTTTCGGACCAGTTGGGGAAAAAATCCGTGGTGCTGAATTTCTGGTACCCCTCCTGCCCGCCTTGCCGGGCGGAGATGCCCGCCTTCCAAGCAGCCTGGGAACAGATGCAGGAGGAGGGTGAGGATGTGGTCTTTTTGGGCCTATTCGTTCCCAGGGGGTTTGACTCGGAGCAAGACGCCAGGGACTTTGTGGAGGAAACGGGTCTGACCTACGATTTCGGTACCGACGTAGGCGCCATGATCACCCGTGATTACCGGTTGGAGTACTTCCCCAAGACCTATTTCATCGACAAGACCGGCAGAGTGTTCAGTTCCATGATCAGCGCGTTGGACACCGAGGAGATAACGCTCCTGGTCCGGGCCATGGGCCAGGGTTGATCCGGTCCGCCGGGCCGGCCTCCAAGACCGGACCCCGCTGCTGATCGCCCGATGGACGTGCTGGACTGGATTCTGGTGGCCATCCGGTGGATCCACGCCTTGGCCGCGGTGGCATGGGTGGGCGGAAGCATATTCTACGTCCTCGTGCTTCGACCCATCCAAAAGCGGGCGGGCGCCGGCGATCGACGGGAACGCGATGCCACGGCCCAAGAATTTCGAAGCCTGGTCAACACCGCCATCGGTGTGTTGCTGCTCACCGGGGTGATCCTGTCGGTGAGCCGTTTGACCGCCAGCGCGGCGACGGTCCCCTACATGGCGGTGCTGGCAGTCAAGATCACCTTGGCCCTGTACATGTTTTACACCGTGCGTTTTTTGAGGCGGCGGAGTTACCCCGACGGGGCGGCCTTGGAGCAGGGAAGGTTGGCACGGTGGCGGGCCAACCTGTCGGGAACCACGGCGGTGCTGGTGATAGGCGTGTTGGTCTTTGGGTTGGCCGATGTCCTAGACGCTTTATTCGAGGTGAACCTGGCTGGAGGATAGCCATCAGCGGTCAGCATGCAGCTATCAGCTCAACAGCTGAAGACTGAAGGCTGATGGCTGAGTGCTCGTACCTGGAGGAACGGAATTGAAGAAAGAGTTGATGGAGATCCTGGCGTGCCCCGTGTGCAAGGGAGAGTTGGAGCTAAAGATCGAGGCTGAAGATGCCGAAGAGATTATCACCGGCGAGTTGATCTGCCATAAATGCAACGAGACCTACCCGATAGAAGAGGCCATCCCCAACCTGCTGCCGCCCAGCATGCGGACCTAAAGCAATCAGCCGTCAGCGTTCAGTACGAAAGCTGAAAGCTGAACGCTGACGGCTAACCGCCCCCGGTCAAAACTGCAACCACCAATGGCGCTAGCTCTTCCGCCCGCTGGCGGATCTGTTCCCGGTTCAGGTTTTCGATGGGATGTTGCGTGAAGATGGTGGGATAGTCGGGAGCGCCCCACATCTTGGCCATCCCCTGGGCCGTGGGAATGAACCGGTCGGTGCAAATGGTGGCGGAAGGGATGCCGGCGTTCTCCACGTGGATTCCGTCGTGCACACTGCACGCGCTGCAGGAGCCTCAATCGCCGATGGCGATGATCACCGCATCGCATTCTTGAGCCAGTTCCTTGATGGCCTGCGGGTCGGCCGCCCGGGAGGCGCTGGGTTTGCGGTGCCACTTGACGCTGGAGATCTCGTAACGGGTACGCAGCAGGTCCACCAACTCTTCCAGCAGGGCGTCGGCGTTGCGCTTGCTGTCGTCGATGATCCCCAGCCTGGTTCCCGCCAACGTCGGCAGCCGGGGAGCGCCGTCAAAGGGCGCCACGATGGCCTGGGTGGTGGGGTTTACCAGGACGTGCTCGTTGCTCTGGGCCATGTTTGAGTTTCCCTCCTGATCCAGTCCGAATCGTGGTGCTGGGTGGGTTGATTGTCGCAACCCAGCCCGGATATTGCAATATACACCCCAGCTACGTTTTATCACATTCGTTTTATCACAAAGGGTAATCAAAGCGCGAGAACTCGCCGTACTTACCGGAACATTCGAAGGACATGCCTTCCGCGGTCAGGCGGTGGACCGCCGTGCTGCACAGCTCTTGAATCTTGGAGGTGAATCCCGTGGGTTTCTCCAATGTGGCCAGCTCCACGTCACCAGTCACCGGATTGATGATGGGTGTCAGGCGCAACTCCAGGATGCCGGGAACCTCCAGGCTGCTGTTGAGCCCGTCGAGATGTAGGTTAAAGGGCGCGTAACGGAAGCCCAGAAAGTTTGAAGTCAGATCATAAAAGACACCGAAGGGAGGAATTTTCACCAGCATAGCCTCGATGGCCGGCCTCCGCTCGGACGGTACCCGCTCATCCACCAGCACGAGGGTGGTTCCATTGCCTTCATGTATCGCACCCGGGAAGGCGCTCATCTGGCAGAATGTGGACCCGTCCAGGGTGGTCCCGTTGTAGTGGCCGCTTTCCACGTGCCAGATGTAGGTGCCCTGGCACTTTACATATGTAGGCGGCGCCTCGAAGTTGCAGGGGCAACCCCAATCACAGTTGCACGCACCTAGGAGCTGGCCTTTTAGCCGGTAGTCGGCCGGTTTGGCCACCTGTTGCCTCCAATAGGGCTGCTGCCGATGTCCGGTCTAAGCCAATTGCTGACGGCTGACCGCTGATAGCTATTTTACTTCTTTGGTGACCGCGGTGGAACCTATCTTGGGGCCCCAACTGGGTATCACCGACGACATGTTGGATTCCTCGCCGCCGGCGAAGACCAGCAGGATGTCCTGGGGCTCAGGGATCAAAGAAATGAATGTCTCCGCGTCCTTTGGTTCCACATCGCCGGGAAATACCCGGGCCTCTTTCAAATCGGCCACCGACCGCCGTATCCGGGAATGGAGATGCTCCCGTACCTGGTCCTTGCTCCAATCTTTCCACAGGTCGCTATTGCCGGCGATGGTCACCACGATCTGCCCCTGCCGAAGTCCCACCGACCGGTCTCCCACCGATCCCGATGTGGACATGCTGGTGCCCAACGACGACGCAACGTCGGCGATGGCGTGGAGAATGGCGTTGGGGTGCCCGGTGGCCCGCACCTGCCGGGGGCTTTCGGCGGCGAACACCGTCACCGCGCTCTGGTCCGGGGAGAAGCCGCGTTCCACGTGGAGGGGCGTCCAGTGGGTTTCGGTATCGGCTTCGGCCATGCAGTAGCTGAACTTGCCGGGATGGCCGATGACGCTGCGGTCGAACAGTCCGGGCACGGCGGCGCAGGCATTCATCAAGATCAGGCGGATTGCCCGGCCGATGGTGGCGTTGGCCCGGTTGCCTGGGCCAAAGAGGTTGTTGCGGGAATTGATGTTCAAGCGCCGGGTCACGGGTCCGTTGACCATGACCAGCACGGCGGCGCCGCCCATGCTGGACGACGGCCCCACCAGGTTGAAAACCGGGTCGAGCATGGCCTCGGTTGCCGCCACGACCACGGGGAGGTATTCGGGCAGGCAACCGGCCATGACGGCGTTGGCGGCCACCTTGCCGGCGGTGATCTGGCGGCGGCGCTCCGGTATCTCGCCGACGACGCAGGATGCCTCCAGCCCGGCCGCGTCTAAAAACTGGGCTACCCTGGCCTGGGTGGGCGGCACCACCGGCAGCCCGTCGGTCCAGCCCAGTTCATAGCACTTTTCGATGGCTTCCAGGGTATCGTCCCATTGGACGGTGGTGGTTTCACTCATTAGCTATCAGCTTTCAGCGGTCAGCTTTCGTAACCTTCCAAGATTGATTCTGTATCCGCCTGAGCCCTATTTTGGATGAGATGGTGGGAATTGGAGAGCCGCCAGCGGCCAGCCAAAAGCTGACGGCTGACGGCTGAATGCTGATAGCTGCCGTCTACCACTGTCGCGCGTATTTGGAGAGGCTGCGAAGTTCCCTGGGCGGGTCCATGTGGGAACCGCGGATGGTGTAGGACACTTCACCCACGTAGAGGTCGCCCTTTGAGTCGACGG
>JADFPM010000234.1 GCA_022562335.1 Chloroflexota bacterium | reverse complement strand
AACGTGTTTGGCCCCCGGCAAGACCCCCACGGAGAAGCCGGAGTGGTCGCCATCTTCTCCCAGGCCATGCTGGAGGGAAAGCAGCCCCAAATATTTGGCGATGGGGAGCAAACCAGGGATTTCGTGTATGTCGACGACGTGGTCGAAGCCAACATCTGCGCCATCGCCCAGGGCGACGGCACAGCTTTTAACATAGGCACCGGCCAGGGCACCAGCGTTAACAGCGTTTATCGGCTGTTGCAAGAGATCACGGGTTACCGATGGCCTGCGGAACACGGCCCGGCCCGTACCGGCGACGTGTACCAGATCTACCTGGACAATACCAAGGCGGCCCAAGGGTTGGGCTGGACTCCGCAAGCGACCCTGGAAGAGGGTTTGCTGCGGACGGCAGAGCACTTCGGGCAAGTGGTCAAGGCAGCGCGGTAAAAACCTTGATCAGGCTAGGAAACGGAAATTGCGAGGATACGGGATTTAATGGAAGCTGATTACGACGTGATAATCCTGGGCGCCGGAGCCGCCGGGCTGGCTGCGGGCCTCTACACCACCCGGGCCATGATGAAAACCCTGATCCTGGAATCCATCGGGCCAGGCGGCCAACTTTTGATCACCGACGAGATCGAAAACTATCCCGGCTTCACCAACGGGGTGAAGGGCCAGGAATTGGCCCAGATCATGGACCAGCAGACCGCCCGGTTCGGCGCGGAAACCGAATATGCCGAAGTGGAAGGGGTGGACGACCTGGATAAACCGCTGAAGGTGGTCCACACCTACGACCGGGACTACACCACGGGCCGGTTGATCATCGCCACCGGGGGAGCGCACAACAAACTGGGCAATCCCGGCGAAGACCGGTTCGCGGGCAAGGGGGTTTCTTACTGCGCGGTGTGCGACGGAAACTTCTTCCGTGGCGAGGACGTGGTGGTGGTGGGAGGGGGCGACTCGGCCCTGGACGAAGCGCATTACCTCAGCGGTATCGTAAAATCGGTGACCATCATCCACCGGCGGGACGAGCTGCGGGCCACCAAAGTCCTGCAGGATAGGGCCTTCGCCAACCCCAAGATGAAGTTCCTCTGGAGCCACATGGTGGAGGAATTCACCGGAAACGAGGTTTTGGAAGCGGCCCGGGTCAAGAACCTGAAAACCGATGAGATCTACGACTACCCAACGGCCGCCGCTTTTATCTACGTGGGCTTTCACCCCAACACAGAGTACCTGAAGGGCAAGCTGGCCATGGACCCCCTGGGCCATATTGAAACCGACATCCATATGCGGACCAAGATTCCCGGAGTTTACGCCTGCGGCGACGCCCGGGCCGATTCCACCCGCCAGCTAGGGGCCGCCGTCGGGGACGGCATCACCGCCGCTCTTTCGGCGTACCACGACCACGCGGCGTAGGGTCCACCGCCAACACCTGGGGCGCCGGGCCTCTCCTGGTGCCCCAGGTGTTGGCCTTATTGACTACCTCACAATGGTTGATCCAACATGGACCATCCTTAGACAAGCTCAGGACGAACGGTAGAGTTGGTCCATCCTTAGACAGGCCAGTGCTATTGGGCGGAATGCCCCCTCCGTTCGTGGTGAGCTTGTCGAACCACCATTTTATGAGAATCTTTCTTTGCCCTAAAACCGGGCCACTTCACGGACCATCAGGACCAGGCTGCCTCCTATGATCACCGTCAACGCCACCCTGCGAAAGGCCCGTTGGTCCATGCGGGTTGCGAGAAATGTCCCCAGGCCAAATCCCAGCGCCAAACCGGGGGCCAGCACCGCCACGTTGGCCAACGTTCCCCGGTGAATCAGCCCAGTCCAGGCGTACAGGGCGAAGGCGGTTATCTCGTAGGTGAGAAAGTACAGCGCCAGCGAGGCACGCACCGTCCGCGGCGGCCAACCCTGGGCCAGGGCGTAGATCGCCGCCAGGGGACCGCCGATGCTCAAGGCGGTGACCGACAAAGAGGAAAGAAAACCGAAGACCGGCCCGGCAAACCTCCGGCGTACCCCGGGCAACTGGATATCGAAAACCATCAGGCCGGCCAACGCCAGAACCACCATCGAAACGGCGATCCGCAACGTCCCCGGACTCGCCGACCCCAGAAGCAGCACCCCGATGGGCGCCGCCGCCACGCCGCCTATAGACATCCACAGCGCGGCTTTTAAATTGACGTGCCGCCAATTCCGGGCCAGCACCAGCATTGTCAGCAGGCCGATCTCTGCATTCACCACCACCACCACCATCTGGGGCTCCACCAGCAACAGCAACACCGGCGAAACCACCAAGCCCATGCCAAAGCCGACGGAGCCCATCACGGTGGCCCCCAACCAGACCATGAACAGAGCGATGATTAGTTCGTAGCCGGACAGCAAGACGATTACCTCGGTGGTTTGGACGCGTAGTTTAGCCCGTAGCTAGTTGACCTGATGTGCAAGTTTTTCAGTGCCTCCCTAGATATTCCTCGAGATGAGGATTAACTCCGCAAAGGTTCTAGCCATGGGGGGCCCATCCCCAGATGTCCCGACTCCGTCGAGGACTCGCGACAAAGCCGGAGCTTCGCCCCGATTGCGATCGGGGCGAAGCTCCGCATGACATGGCAGGCCGGGCCGCTGCCTCAGCAGCCCATCTTAGGTCCGCGGCAGGTGGCGTTTCAGGGGGACGGGACGGCTGTAAGTAGCTGCGGCCAAAAGACTCAAGACCGGAACAGGCCAAGTTCGGCGGCCAGGCGGAGGGCCGCTTCGACCTGGACCACCGGAGGGCCGTTGCGGCGGATCTCCACCTCCAACCGCTGGCTGGGGGTGACGCTGAAGGAACGCTCGCCGTCCAGGGCGACGGTGCAGTGCCGGGGTTCGACCGCGATCCGCTCCCCCAGTTCCATCACGCCCCATCGTGCTATTGGCACCCAGGACACCACGCCGGGAGCTATCGGGGCCAAGACATTTGTATTTCCTGATTGAGGTTTTGGGCGAGATGCTCCGCCCGGCCGCCGGCCCAATTCATCGCCGCAATGGGCGACGGTGTATTGAAGCCCCAGGTCATCGGCCATACCGACGGGTTGGAGGCGGGCGCCCACCGACGAAAGGCCGATGGCCGAAGGCTCGGCCCTGCTCAGAAATACCTCGTCCACCGTGCTCAGGTCCCAGATGGCCCTGGTGGCCACATACCGCTCCCGGGACAGGGCCACGTCAATCAGGGCCATATCCCGGAATTCGCCGTCCACGTAGACTTCCACCGTCTTGCTTACTATGACCGCCTGGCTCATATCCAGGCTTCCCTGGGCGGCCAACCCGGCGGCCAGTCCGGCCAAGGTGCCTTCCACCATGGTCGGGAAGACGTTGTTGGTGCCGGTGGAGATTGGGACCACTGGAATCGAACAACACCCCCTGGCCACGGCCCGGTTGGTCCCGTCGCCCCCCAAGATGACCAGGCAATCGACGCCCATATCCCCCATCATAGCCGCCGCGGTGACGGTATCTCCCTCGCCGTAGAACGTGGGCATCTGGATCATTTCCAGGTCCAGGGAAAGCTGGGGGTCATCCCTGGCCCTTTCGGCCAGATGGGAACTGTCGGGCATGGCGGCCACCCGTTGGATCCCCGCCGCCTCCAATCCCAGTAAAACCCGGCGGAGTATGTTGACCTTTTCCCAGTCGGGCACCACCCGTCCCTGGGCCACCAACCGGCGGATGTCTTTGCTAGCCGCCGGATTGGCGATGATTCCCACCAGCGCCATTGCTCATCTCCTCGTTTATACCCGCCCCGCCGTCACTCCAATGGAACAAATGGGGCGGTTGCTATAATGAGCGGGATTGTAGCCAGGCCAGGTATCCGAGTCAACGTTTGGCCGGCTCTGGGCATGGTCTTTTGATCATCGCCTTCGCCCTCACCCAGCCCTCGATTTTATCGACGGCATCCCTCTCCCCCGGGAGAGGGACCGAGGGTGAGGGTTGGTCATGGATCAACTGGCACTCAACCGAGGACTTCCGATCTTTCTGGAGGACCACAGCAATGGCCACGGACCTGAGTTTCACATCGGCGACGGAGTTGCGGCGGCTTATCGATGAAAAACAGGTGTCCATCGTCGAGTTGGTGGAGTCGTTCTACCGGCGTATCGACGACCTGAACCCCCAGCTCAACGCCTATCTTGCCCTCTGTCCAGACCAGGCCTTGGCGGCTGCCAAGGCCGCCCAAGACGCGGTGCAGCGGGGAGATGCCGTGGGGCCGCTGCACGGCATACCCATATCGGTCAAAGACCTGGAAATGACCAAGGGCATTCCCACCACGGTGGGATCGGCGGTCTTTAAAGACCGGACGCCGGAGATGGACTCGGTGGTGGTGGAGCGGGTGCGCCAGGCCGGGGCGATAATCCTGGGCAAGACCAACACGCCGGAATTCGGCCTTTCGGGCACCACCGAGAATAGGCTGGGCGACGCCTGCCGCAACCCGTGGAACACGGACTGCACCGCCGGCGGTTCCAGCGGGGGCGCAGCGGCGGCGCTGGCGGCGGGGATGTGCACCCTGGCCACCGGCAG
>JADFPM010000233.1 GCA_022562335.1 Chloroflexota bacterium | reverse complement strand
GGGCTACGTCTATGTAGCCGATTGGGGCAACGAGCGGGTGCAGGTGTTCGACGCCGCCGGCGAATATCAGCTGCAGCTCCGGGGGCAGGCAACTGTATCCAGGTGGGCCGCCGAATACCTGAACGTGAACCCCGACGAGAAGCGGACCCGGGAGATGTCCAACCTGATACCCGACCTGCCGCCCCACCTAAACACTCCTCACCACATATCCTCTCAGACCGAGCCCTACTTCTGGGGGCCCGTATCGGTAAGGCTGGACGGGCAAGGCCGCCTCTTCGTAACCGAGTCCAACCGCCACCGTTTCCAGGTCTACCAGCGGAACTAAAAGCGCCAAAACATGATGCTGGTGGTTACAAGCCGCCCCCACTCTAACTCTCCCCAGTAACGGGGTAGAGGACTAGTCCCTTCCCCACTTGCGGGGGAAGGTTAGGATGGGGGGTAAACTCGTCACCATCAATCATTTATCAACCCAGCACCAGCCCCGTTCTACGCCCTTCTCAGCTTGGGGGCCACCAGCGCCAGGATTCCGGCCAGGACGATCCCCACACCCGCGCTGACGTTAGCGGCTAACGCCGGGGAGAAAGCCCCGGCGAGTCCACCGGAGTTAAGGTTGCCGATGGCGCTGGCGTATATCGCCAGCACCCGCAGGCCGATGATCCGCCCCCGGTATTCGGGCAGCGCCGTGCGCCAAATGGGGATCATGATCAATACCAGCGTCGAGGAAAAGGCGAACCCGGTGACCACCAGGATGGCCAGTGACACCGGAAACGACGTGGAGGCCCCAAATGCCGCCATGCTCCCGTGCCACACCACCACTGACAGGATCAGCAGTTTTCCCACGTTTTTCAGTTCGGGAAAGAATGACAGAAACATCGACCCGGCCACCGCGCCGATGCCGAAGGCCGATATCAACACCCCCAGCCCCGCCGCGTCCAGTCCCAAAACGTCTCGCGCGAAGATGGGCACCAGCGTCCCGTGGAATGGGAACCCGGTGAGATTTATGATCACCGCGATCACCAGGGCGGCCCAGATCAACTGCTGACCCTTGACGTATCTCAACGCCTGAATGACGGCCGCGATCACCGATTCCATCTGTTGGGTGCGGGTTACCCTGCTGGTCCTGACGAACAGCGCGCTTATCCCGCTGGAGGCGTACAGCAAGGCGATGAGAGCGTAGGCTCCCTGGGCGCCGAACAATTCAAACAGGATCCCGCCCAGCAGCGGCCCGATGACCAGGTTCATGTTCTGGCTCATCGTGGTCAGCGCCACCGCGATGTTGATCTGCTCTGGGGCAACGCTGTCGATGGCCAGGGATTGGGCCGCGGGCATCTGAAAGATCCGGGCCAATCCCACAAAGAAAGTGATGGTGAAAAGGTGCCACATCTCGAGACGGCCGGTGAACACCAGAGCGAGCATCAACACGGCCAGGGAGGCGAGGGTGAATTCCACCGCGGCCAGCACCAATTGGCGGCGCAGCCGGTCGGCCACGGCCCCGGCGAAAAGCGCGATGAAATTGGTCGCCAGGCGCACCGAGGAGATCAAGCCCACGAGAAATGGTGAGTCGGTCGTCGTCAGCACCAGCCAGGCCACCACCAGCGTCTCCATCTGGGAGCCCATCCCGGCAAACATTATGGAGGTCCAGACCATGCCGAAATTGCGCTGGCGCAACGTGGACAGCGGGTTGGCGAACCTATTAAAGGAGGGGGGATTTTTCAATTAAACGTGGGTTGGTGCACACCGGCTGCCGGTAAACGCTGCTGGCAAGCCGTTCCGGGTTCCCGGCTAGAGAATCCTTGCCAACCCCAGCGGGGTTACGGATCAGAGCCCGATACGCCCTACTCCTCCGCCGGCAGGAATGCGTTGGGAACCACGGCGCTGCCGGTGCCGATGCCGGTGGTGTCGCCCTTCTGGTTTTCCACTTTGATCTCCACCGACACCCGGCTGCCGTTGGCCTCCCGAGTTATGTCCGTGATCTTTCCCGTGAAGGTTATCTCGTCGCCGGGCCGCACCGGCCTTAAAAACCGCAGGTCCACAAACCCGCCGTGGTTGTACACGTCGCTGCCGAAATACCGGCGCAACATCTCGATGGCGAAGGTCAACGACATCCGGCCCGAGGCCACGGTGCCCGAGGTGCCCAGGGTCTCCCTGGCCGTCTCCTCATCGGTGAATTGGGACGGACCCGTGTTGCCGGCGCTTCCCTCAAAAAGATTGATCGCCTCTTGGGTCATTTGCTTGACCAGGGGCGGGAGTTCGCCTCCCACCTGGTAGTCTCGTTCGATCCGATCGGGTTTTAGCCTCCCCATTTCTTGCCCACCTCGTTGGGTTGTTTCAACTCGTGGGTGATGACCCGGTCGATCAACCGGCCGTCTTCATCCACCGACACCGCCTCGGTGACGATGTAGTTCTTGCCTCGCCGCAGGTACTTGTCGGCGATCTTTGCCGTCACGATGAGCTTCTTGCCGGCAATGGGAGGGTTGTAGCAGTAAAAGGCGCAACGGGCGTTGACCGACCCGTTGTCGCGGTACTTGGCGTTGTATTGCCGCACGTCCACTTTGTGGGCGATGGTTGGGAAGCTGGCCTCCGGGTCCATCACCCCTTGGCGGTACTCGTCGATCATCTTCTGGGTCAGGACGTACTCAAACTTCTCGAAAGTCTCGCCAACCTCCAGCGCGTCCCAGTCCAATAATATCTTGTCGCCGGCATCTGCCATGTCAGGGCCTCCCGATTGGTTTGAAGGTCTTGGATTTCTGTGTTGAAGTAAGCTTAGAAACTATCAAAAAACGGTATATCCAAAACGGACCATCCTTCGACGGGCTCAGGACGAACGGGCGGAAATAACCTCATCCGTTCGTGGTGAGCTTGTCGAACCATATGTTTGATAGCTATTTAGCTCAGCTAAGACTGATGAGTCCGCCGGTTAGAGTCTAACATCAAAGGGAAACGCTCGTGGGCGCTGGCTTGACACGACTGGCCGAAAATCAGCATAATTCGACTCTAGAAGTGACCGGTGCTATCCCCTTAACGAGGGGATCGCATCTGCGGTATTAACCCCAAGGCGTCGCCCAAATCACATTTAGCTGAGGAATATGGCTATGGCCAATGACGATATCGCTCTGATGGCCCACCTGATGCGCCGGGCCGGTTTCGGCGCTACCCAAGACGAATTGGAAGCATTGGCCGCCAAAGGCTATGAAGCGACGGTGGAAGAGCTTCTGAATCCCCAGGACCAGGAAACGGCGGATAGATTGGAGTTTTTGCGCTATCACCCCGGGTACTGGAAGCCCGTCACCTCGCCGGGCATGGGAAGCGCCGGCTGGTTGAACCACATGGTGAACACCGATCGTGTGCTTGAGGAAAAGATGGTGCTGTTCTGGCACCATATATTCGCCACCGGCCAGTCCAAGATCGACCATTTCCACGAGGTCATCAAGCAGATCGACATGTTCCGGGAAAAGGGCATGGGCGATTACCGGGAATTGCTGGTCGAGTTGGCCAAAAACCCGGCCATGATCTACTGGCTGGACAACTGCGACAACCATGCCTCGGCGGTCAACGAGAACTGGGGCCGGGAACTTCTGGAACTGTTCAGCATGGGCGTCGGCAACTATACCGAGGATGATGTCCGCGAGTGCTCCCGGGCATTCACCGGCTGGACCATCTCGCCCATGATCCCCAGGGGCGCCAGCGGCCGCTACGACTGGGGTTTCGAGTACCGGGAAGAGGACCATGACCACGAGGAAAAGACCTTCCTGGGTCACACTGGCAACTTCGACGGCGAAGACATCATAGATATAATCTGCCAACAGCCGGCCACTGCCCGGTTCATCGCCCGGCACCTGTACAACTTCTTCGTTGCCGACGAGCCCCAGGTCCCGGCCTGGTCCGTGACCCCTCCCAACGACGAGGAGGCAATAGAGACCCTGGTCAAAGCGTTCACCGATTCCAAATACGACATGCGCTCGGTCCTGCGGGTGCTGTTCCTGTCGGACTTCTTCAAGAACGCCCGCTTCGCCAAGATAAAAAGCCCCGCCGAAGTGGTGGTGGGCACCCTGAGGATGGTAGGCGGTTACGAGTTCCCCGCGCCGGGCATCGGGGACCTGGCCAAGCAGTATGGTTACATGGGCCAAGAACTGTTGAATCCGCCCAGCGTTGAGGGATGGCATACCGGCGCCGAGTGGATAAATAGCGGCTCCCTGATGAAGCGCATCAATTTCTCGGCCGATATGGTGGGCGACACCAGCAGGCCGGGGATACAGCGCATCATCCAGCGGCTGCAGGCCTTGGGAGAGCTCGGCCCCGATGAATTCGTGGACAATTGCCTGGACCTGTTGGGCATCCTGGAGGTAGAGGAAGAGAACCGCCGGCAGTTGGTGGAACATGCCATCGAGGGCGGACCTCTGCGCTGGAGCACCCAGCAGGAGGAGGCTGCCTCCGCCGAAAGGGTGGGCGAGATGCTTCAACTGGCCGTTTCATTGAGAGAATATCTTTACGCGTAGGGGCACGGTCCCGACCCGTCGGGATGCCCTTACGAGCCTAACCTTTCGCAAGCGAGGAGCAGA
>JADFPM010000232.1 GCA_022562335.1 Chloroflexota bacterium | reverse complement strand
TGGGCACGTGATATGCGGCGGCGTAGGTGGTCAGGGCGCCGATGGAGTTGCCCAGTCCGGTGTCCTGATAAAAAAGGACCCCCCTCTTCCCCGTCATGGCCAAACCCGCCGCGATGCCAATGCCCTCTTCCTCCTTGGCGACGGGGAAAGACCGGACCTGCTCGCTGGCCTCGAAATGGGCGATCACGGGAGCCCCGAAGCTGTCGGGAACGTGGACGAAGAATTGAATCCCAGCGGCTTCTAACCCTTGAACCACCGCCGCGCAAGAATCTTCTCTGTATCCCACGGTCAACCTCATGACGCGCTTTGGCCCCGCGTCGAATCTATTGGAGCCGGCGGTCTTCCATCTGGGCTCGGCCCGGCGGTCTCACTTGAACGAAAGCATACCCGGGCGGGCTGGTGGTGTAGCAAGAGGGAGAGGCAGGTAAACCTATAAGCCGGGTTCTGTGTCCTTCCCGCAAGGGAAGGATGGTGGCCATCTATCTAGCCCACCCCGTGGCCTTTGGGGCCATGGGACTCCCGCGCAAAGGCGGGACGGCGTTACCGCCGGGGTCTAGCAGCCAACCCGGGGACGGGCCGGACACCCATAGTCCCCCTATTTGGCCTTGCTCCAGGTGGGGTTTGGCCGCCGCTGCGTCACCGCAGACGGCCGGACGCTCTTACCGTCCGATTTCACCCTTATCCCGACAAGTCGGGACGGTATGTTTCTGTGCCACTTTCCGTCCCCAGCCGCGAGCTTGCCGCAGCCGGGGCCTGGGCGTTACCCAGCACCCTGTCCTGGTGGAGCCCGGACTTTCCTCCCCCCCGATCAATCGGGGCGGCGGCCACCCAGTCCACGCGGCCCCTCCCAGAAAACTCTAGCATCTTGCTATAGGGGGGGTCAAGGTAAATGTGGATTCGTCGAAGAGAAGGGCGAAAAGAATAAGGGAAATGCTGAGCGAATCATGAAGGGTCGAGGATCACCGGCTACGAGATAGGCTCAGGGCGTCAACCACCCTGGCAGAGGATCCGGCCGCAACTGCTGCAATGGACCGTCTCGCGGCCGCTCTTGACCTTTTGGTGTTGCTGGGTGGGCAGAGACATACGGCAAGCCTGGCACAGGCCCCGCTCAACCTTGGCTACCGCGGTGCCTTTCTTGGCTTTTCGCAAAATCTCGTATTTTTCCACCACCACCGATTCCAGTGTCTTGGCCAGGACTCCCCTTTTGGCCCGCACCTCTTCCCGCTGGGGCGCCAATTCCTTGACTATCTTGTTTAGCTGTGCGCTGCGGGTTTCCCAGGCAGTGTTAATCTCGGCGATGCGTGCCTCCAACTCGGCGCAGCGGTTCCGGGATTCCTCGGCTTTCAGGGATAGTTCCATTAGTTTGGTATCTCTATCCTGCAGGATGTTACGGACGTTGTTGGCCTCTTGTTGCAAGCTTTCCAAGACCTGGGGATCGGTGACCTCGCCGTCGTATAACTGCCGGTCCAGGTCGGTGGACCGCTGACGCTGGCTTTCGGCATCGGTGGTCTGTTCGCGGTGCAATGCCCTCACCTCTTCCAGGGTCTGTTTTTCAGACTCGAGGGCGGTCTCCACTGCGACAGCGCCGCCGCCCGACCCCAACTCTGTTTCGGCCTCCGCTTTTTCGATGTCGATTCGGTCCAACGCCAGGTCGAACTCTTGGAGTGAGAACAATTGTCGGGAGGTGGTCATATTTTCATAACCTTAATGTAGGCGGATTTGGCTGGCCATTCGGGCGGTAAAGCCTTGGTGGGGACTTGCCAGT
Organism: Chloroflexota bacterium; assembly: GCA_022562335.1. Taxonomy (GTDB): domain Bacteria; phylum Chloroflexota; class Dehalococcoidia; order Lucifugimonadales; family UBA3495; genus Io17-Chloro-G2. The sequence continues at coordinate 2,843 of JADFPM010000232.1, read as the reverse complement.
TTGTTGCTGTTCCTCGATTCTAGAAACGGCAGCCTCTGTTGTCAACATTTAAACACAGGTTCCCGGTGGGGGGAACACGAGGACCCGGCGGTCCGTCTATCGGAAGGCGAAGGGTCTGATGTATAGTGGCGTAGGTTTGGGAGGGGTGTTTTGAGGATTTTACATTTTTCCGATCTGCATATTGGGGTGGAGAATTATGGCCGGATCGACCCCCAGACCGGTCTTTCCACCCGGCTCATCGACTTCTTGTCTTCCCTGGACCAGGTGGTTGAGTACGCGTTGACGGAGGACGTGGACTTGGTCCTGCTGGCGGGCGATGCCTACAAGGGCCGGGATCCCAGCCAGACCCATCAAAGGGAGTTCGCCACCCGGCTGGCCCGGCTTTCCCACGCTGGTATCCCGGCCTTTCTCCTGGTGGGAAACCACGATTTGCCCAGCGCTGTCAGCCGGGCTACGGCCGTGGAGATTTTCTCTACCTTGGAAGTGCCCCACTTGACCGTGGGCGACAATCTGCAGAACTACACCATCCAAACCAAATCGGGCCCCTTGCAAATATTGGCCGTACCCTGGCCCAGGCGCAGCGGTATTTTAAGCCGGGAGGAATCCCGAGGGCTGACCATCTTGGAGGTGCGGGACGAGATCCAAGACCGGATGACGGCCGCCATCGGCAGGCGGGCCGGGGAGCTGGATGCGGATATTCCGGCACTGTTGGCGGGCCACGTCACGGTCAATGGCGCCACGGTGGGCACCGAACGCTCCATGATGTTGGGACAAGACCATGTGCTGCTGGCGGGCGCTTTGGGAAGGCCCCAGTTGGACTACGTGGCCCTGGGGCATATCCATAAACACCAGGTGCTGCGGTGGGACAATCCCATGATCACCTATTCGGGCAGCCTGCAAAGGGTGGATTTCAGCGAGGAGAATGACGAAAAAGGATTCTGCTTGATTGAATTGGACCCGGCCGCTCCCCAGGGCAGAAGGATGACGGATTTCTCATTCCACAAATTGAACGCCCGGTCGTTCGTCACCGTGGATGTGACGGTGCCCGCCGGCGAACAAGACCCCACCGGCGTGGTGCTGAAGGCTATTGCGCGGAAAGAGGTGGCCGATGCGGTGGTGCGGGTCCGGGTGACATTGCCACCGGAAGCGGAGTCCCATCTAAGAGAGTCCGACCTGCGCGATGCCTTGCGTTCCGCCCATTACGTGGCGGCCATCAACCGGGAGACCACCCCGATGGCATCGGGGCGTACCCGCCTGTCTGCGGAGGCCGCCCAAGGGTTGGAGCCGATGCAGGCGCTGAACTTGTACCTAGACGGCCGGAACATGGAACAGGAGCGCCGGGAAAAGATATTGCGCCGCGCCGAGGAACTGCTGGAAGAGGAAAGAGCGGATGCCCTGGGACCCGGCTGATCGCTCCCGTTTGATTCCAGCCTGACCGGTGGCGGAAGCAGCCCCCCGTAGTCTTTGATCTGATTTCGAAACAATAAAGGGGTTCAGGCAGATCAGGCGCCGGCGATGGTATTGAGCATGGTTGGCCCTGAGCGGTGCCGGCCCTTGGTGCCGGCCCTTAAGGAGGCAGCAACGCGCGAAGCGACTCGGCCACGGAGCCCGGATCGTTGATGTCCTCGATCTTGATGACCTGGCGTTCGCCGATTCCGCTGGCCACCACCACGCTGCCCCGCCCGGTTATGATCTCAAAGAAACTTCGCGCTTCCGAGATGGATATGATCCGTGAAACCGGGATCTCCTTGGTGTTCAACCAGAGGAACCGGTACATATGCACCACCCGGCGGTCGGTGACCGTGTAGGTGATGTGCAGGTTTCGCATGTAGCGCATGGCCCCCTTGAAGAAGAAAAAGAGGCCCACCACGAATAGGACCGTGGGGTAAACGTAGGGTAATTCTGAACGAAACCCCACATACAGCGCTCCCAGTAAAAAGGGAAGGCTGAACACCATCCTGGCATAGGCAGGCTTCATGGTGGGATGGCGCATTTCCAATTGGGTTTCGCCGGGTAATAAAGAAGGCGAAGGCACGATCCCGGTGAAGCTCATGTACAGGCCAACGAACATGAGTAACGCCCCGACACCCAGCACTACGATGGAGGCCCACTGGGGGAAATCGCCAATGGTCAAGCCGTAGATGCCACCCAAGAGGAAAGGTCCCGCGATGATGGCGCTAACCAGCAACCGCCGCAACAGGGCGAGCCAGGTATTGTCGTATAACCTGGCCCCCAGGCCTCGTTTAGGCGTAGAAGCCATCGTCAACTCCCCTTAAACAGAGATAGGGATGAGGCCAGCAGGGTCAATAATATGCCCAAAACCGCCAGGGATGTGGGGTCCATGAGCTTATCGATATCGCTGAACTCACCGGTGGACGAGTTGGTGAAAAACCCTCGAGTGGGCAGGTTCGTTGGGATACGGATAGGGTTTGATGGATCGGTATTCGCCCCAAACTGGCCGGTCTGAAACTGGGATTCCCGGTTGAAGCGTTCTTGATTCAAGCGGCGCTCCTGGTCCAACCGTTGGCGGTCCTGCCCGATACGCTGACGGTCGAGTTCCTCTTGCTGACGGAACCGTTCCTCTTCCAGGTTCCTCTGTTGCTCGAACCGTTGGCGCTCCTGGTCTATGCGCTGGCGTTCCATGTCCTCCTGCTGCTTGAACCGCTGGTCCTCCAGTTGGCGCTCCCGCTCGAACCGTCTCCGGTCCTCCTCCTCCCGCTGCAGTTGCTCGACGGCGAAACGTTCCCGCTCGATGGTGCCTTCCAATTCAAAGCGGCGTTGTTCCAACAGGTTTATCTCTTGTTGCTGATCGTCCCATAGCTGCCGCTCGGTGGATTCCCGGT
>JADFPM010000014.1 GCA_022562335.1 Chloroflexota bacterium | reverse complement strand
GATGGCTCCGCCGGGGTGTCCGAAAATGACATCTACACCCAACTGAAGCAGGGTTTCACACATGATCTCCGCGCCTTTAAGCCTCAAAACAGCCTCCCACTGGTCTGAAACGGCAACTCGGTAACCCGGTTGGGCAAACCGGCCGCATCACCTGCAAAGTTAGGGTTTGGCAGAGCAGATTTTTCCAATAAAAAAACCCGCCCCGCATAGGGACGGGAATCAGGACTCCCGCGGTACCACCCTAATTGCCCCGAAATATCCGGGACCACTCTATAAGGACACCAACATGCCCCGTCGCTGTTAACGGGCGACGAACCCGGCGCGGCTTACGGTTCCCGTTCCCCCTTCTTTTTACGTTGAAGAGGGGTTCAGCCGGCGGCTCCGGAGGGATTTTCGGATAAGATCGGCGCGCCTGCTTTCACCAGACCAGGCTCGCTTGGCGTCTACCCTTACCTACTCGTCTCCATCATAGCCATTGGCTAGAAACCGTATCATAGGGGTATCTCGGTGTCAACGCCGACGCGTAACTGTTAACGCTGCTTTTGGGCCGGCTCAGTCCTCACCTTCCAGGTCATCGGGATAATCTGGGTCTGGGTTTTCATCCTCGTCTCCGGTGTCCCCGCTGCCCAATCCCACGCCCCACCATGACCAGTTCCTGCCCCGGCCACGGCGCCGGCGGTTGAATCCCATCTGGCTCAGTATCATGCCGAAGCCACGCTGGGGCATGGGCGGCTCGATATTGTCATCGCACCAGCGCAGATATGCTATGTACAGGTCTCGGGCCGAGGTGACCGCACCGTCTTGGATCACGCAGTTTTCTCCAACAAACCGGGCCACCGGGTTGTCTGGATCGATCAAGACCCCGGGTTCTTCCTCCTCCGCGCCATCCATGCCGGCTTCCACCTCCGGTCCCTCCCGGGATTCTGGAGTGTCCATGGGCGTTGTGGTGATGGTGTATTCGGTAACTTCGGGAGCCGCCGGTGGCTGGTCCACGGCATTCTCCCCAGGGGCGGCGGCAGGACCGGGTGGTGGCGGGCCGGGTTGGCTTTCCATATGTGTTTTATCCCCTTCACCTTGAGCGAATCCGGCGCTTCCGGTGTCCTGGGGCGCTGCTAGATCTCTCCCCGGCCCGTCGGGTTCCGCCGGGTTCTCTTGTTGGGCGTCCCCAGGCATTTCATCCGGCATTTCATCTGGCATTCCATCCGATGTTCCGCCGGTGTCGGCATCCGATGGGTGGTCCAGTTCCAGGGCCTCCAGGTCATCCGGGGCGGCGGGCTCCTCACCGGCCAACATATCCTCCAGACCGCCGAGACTTGCCCCGTTTTCAACGCCGTCCAGGCGCAGGTCTGGGAGTTTTTCTCCAACCGCGCCGTCCAGATCGATAATGCCGCGGTCGCCAGCGGGAGAATCCGTTAGGCCGTTGCCGCTTTCATCATCCTTTTCATGCCAATCCGGTGAGGCGTCCCAGCCTTTGGGGCCCAAGCTTCCGGCAAGAGGTGCCTCGCTGGGGTTTCCAGCCCTTTGGGATACGGGCCGCATCAGCCAGGGTTGGCGGCCCGCGGGTCCGGTCAACCACTTCTCCACCGCTTTTTGATAGCTGGGAGGAACGTCTATCCCCAAGCTGTCGGCCAGCCGGTTCATGAAGTTGACCAGGCAAGTCACCAGTATGATGGAAAGTATCTCTTGGTCATCGAACCCCGCCCCGCGGAGGTTCTCGATGTCGTCCCGGTTCAAAGTGGACGGTTTAAGCGTGACTTTAACGGCGAAGTCCAGCATCAGGCGGTCTGCGGGGTCCAACCCAGCCCGGTGGTGATTCACCAGCATGTCGGCCGCCGTCTGTTGGTCACCCGTGTATTGGCGGAGAAAGCCGCTGTGGGTCAGGGCGCCAAACCGGCACCGGTTGGCCACCGCCACCACGGTGGCGATGGCTTCTTCCCGCACCCTGCCCAGCATAGAATTGCCAAAAGAGAGGGTCTCGTTTAGCTGTTTGACCGTGTCCAGGGCTTCGGGATTTATGGACAATACCTGGAAAATGTCAGGCAGGTCCGGGGGGCCTGTCCCTTCGATCCACGCCATTTCACACCCCATAACAGGAAATTGAGACTTGACCGGCTTTTCCGGCGCCGAGTTTCTCCCGACTCAACATTAAAGGTGTGAGGCCTAATGAGCTAGAGGGAGCGCTCGCATCCCCGATGGGGCAGGCACCTTTTTTGAGGCCCGTTCGATGGCGTGGCCGGCGGCGCATAGGTTTAACGTTGGGGTGTGATTTGGACCGGATCCCCGGCTACGGTTATGGATGGACCGTGAGGAGCGCGATCAAACCGGCGGACAGTGGCCGGGCAACCTCATTGGGAAAGCATGATGGCGAGGATTGATATTGAGGGTCCCCGGCCGGACCTCAAGGTTATGACCCAACCCTGTTTTTGAATCTGGGGTAGGGCCGGTGACCGCTGTGTTAGGATATTGCCCGGAAGTTGAGGGTGATTGGCGTGATTGAACCGGTTAAAAGCTACATTACCCATATTCGAGACGTGGCCCTGTTGCCCGAGGAACGGGTAAGCCATATTTTTTGCCCGGAAACGGGTCTAACCGGGGAGCCGCCGGGCTCCGGACAGGTGTTGGTTACCACCAACCAGCGCATATTGGCATTTTCCATAGACGATGGGGGCCGGCAAACCTTTATGGCCTCCATCGAGGACTTAAAAGGTATTTCCGTGAAGACCGGGTCCCGGACGTCGGCGGCTTTGCTCCAGGGAATATTGCTGATAGTCGGCACCTTGTTCATATACCTGGTTTTAGCCTATTGGCTCGAGCCCAGGTTCCAAGGCCCACCAATCCCCGTGATTCGCATGAATACGGGGGCGTTCATGGTTTTCGTAGCCACCCTCATGGGCGCTTTCTTCATCGGCAGGCACTATTTCGCCAAGGAAGAGGGCTCGGTAACGTTCCAGGGAGGCAACTGGGCCTTCTCTTTCCCCTACAAAGGCGAGGCGCCGGGTTATGAGATATACCAGGTGATCAACACCGTGTTTGCCGACCGCCGCTCCAGAGTGGAAGCCTCGCGACTCCCTGGCGCAACGCCGCCGGCCTAACCCAGGGGCAGTCCGGGGTCTATATCCAACTCCAGGCCGAACTGCTCTCCCCTTCGGTATTGGTAATATGCGCAGGCCGCGATCATTGCTCCATTGTCGGTGCAAAGGACCGGCGGCGGCACTATCACCGGAAGAGATGACCGCTTGGCCACCTCCTCCCGCAGGCGAGCGTTGGCGGTCACGCCCCCGCCCAGGACGACTCCCCGGCAGCGGTAGGTTTCGGCCATTTGCAAGAGCTTGGTCGTTAGCACGTCCACGACCGACTCCTGGAAGGCCGATGCCAGTTCCCGCACCAGGCTGCTGGAGATGGCCGCGCCGTTGTCCGGCGCCGATTCGGCAGGGGTGGCTTCAAATGGGTAAAGGCCTTTGGCCTGGGCCATATGCAACAGGGCGGTTTTGACCCCGCTGAAGCTGAAATCCAGCGTATCTTTCATCCAGGCCCTGGGCAGGGTTTCGTCGCCGGCCGCTCCGTGGGAAACCCGTTGGATCTCCGGGCCGCCAGGAAATCCCAGGCCCAGGATGCGCGCCGCTTTGTCAAAAGCCTCTCCGGCCGCGTCGTCCCGGCTCCGGCCCACCAGTTTATAGACCCCGTGTCCCTCCATCAGGATAAGGTCGGTATGGCCCCCTGATGCGACCAGGCAGGCCAGCGGGAAGCCGGGTTCTTCCGATGGTTCACGAGAATCACGCGGATCGCGCTCGGTAAGCCACGAGGCGTAGATGTGGCCTTCCAGGTGGTTTACCCCAATCAAGGGGACACCCAACGAGAAGGACAACGCCTTTGCGGTGTTCAAGCCGGTGATCAGTGATCCGGCCAGCCCCGGCCCATAGGTGACGGCCACCACATCTATCTGTTCCAAGTGCAGGCCGGAATCCGCAAGCGCCCGCTCCAACGCGGGCAACATGTCGCTGATGTGTTGGCGGGAGGCGACTTCCGGGACTATGCCTCCGTACTTGGCATGCAGCTCCACCTGGGAGGAGATGACGTTGGACCGGAGGCGGCGTCCGTCTTCAACCACCGCCACCGCCGTTTCATCGCAGGAGGTTTCGATACCCAGAATCTTCAAGCCCATTTAACCAAGCCAGGGGCCGGCGCACCGCGTTTTATTTTGGGAGATTCGGTTTGTTGCTGCACTGGTGTGGATGGAAGTTCACCGATTTGCCACGATCAATGATAGGAATCGGCCTTGGGCAAGTCAACTTTACACCTATTTGGGCCAATGCTATCATCGAAATGCAAAGCAATTTGGGAGCCCCACCCCTGTCTGGAGGATGTCCCCAGCTATGGATACCGGCGACTTATCGAAGTTAGCCTTACTGATCTTGTGCCTGGCTCTTTCCGGGTTTTTCTCAGCCTCTGAAACCGCCTTCATTGCCCTGCCCCGCGCTCGTTTGCTGCACCTGATCAATTCAGGGCGTCCCGGCGCCAAGCGCGTGGAACGATTGCTCCTGCATCCTGAAAAATTCTTGGCCACGGTACTGCTCAGCAACAATCTGGTCAACACGGCCGCCGCTACCCTGGCCACCGCAATGGCCATAAAGTTCATCGATAACGGGAACCTGGCGTTGATCGTCGCGACCTTTGGCGTAACCTTGATAATTTTGTTGTTCGGCGAAACCATGCCCAAGAACATAGCCTGGAACCGGTCCGAAGCCGTGGCATTTGCCTTATCCCGTCCGTTGACGCTGGTTGGATCGGTTCTGTCTCCGGCCATTTGGTTATTGCAAGGTGTAAGTTCCCTTGGTAATAAGGCGCTGGGCTTTTCCAGCGTGCCCCAACAGATAGGAGAGCAAGAGATACGCGATGTCATCGCGGCTGGGGCCCAGTCCGGGACGGTGGAAGCGGAAGAGGCCGCCCTGTTGGAAAAGGTATTCCGGTTTGGCGATAGCCAGGTGCGGGAAATCATGACACCTAGGCCCGAGATAGTCTGGATCGAGCAGGGCACCACCCTGGAGCAGTTCCTGCCGTCCTATGCCGAGCACAGCCATACCAGGTTTCCGGTGTACGACGGGACCATTGAAAACGTGGTCGGCATGCTGTCGATCAAAGACGTGCTTTTGGCGGTGGGGAAGGGAGATCTGGGGATGAGTGACGGCGTCACCGACTTTCTGCATCCTGCCTTTTTCGTTCCCGAAACCAAGACGGTCAGCAGTACTTTCAATGAGATGCGCCTGAGCGGTCACGGCATGGTTTTGACGGTGGACGAATTCGGAGGCATTGCCGGTCTGGCGACCCAGAAACAATTGCTTCAAGTGATCGTAGGGCAAGTCAGGGAGGAAGGGTCTGATTATGAAGAGCCGGTGACTCCGGTGGATGAGCACACCTTTATGCTGGATGCTGGCGCCGGCATCACTGAGATCAACGAGGAGTTGGACCTGCATATCCCGGAAGGAGACTACCAGACGGTGGCCGGTTTCTTGTTGGACCTCATGGGGCGCATTCCCGAAGAAGGCGATGCCGTGGACTTTCAAGATTTACGATTCACCGTGAAAGTCATGAGAGGGGTTAAGATCGAAGAGGTGGAGTTGCGGAGGGCTGGCGCCGATCAGCAGGACCCGCAGCAAGACCAGCAGTCAGAAGGCCAACAAGGGGCGGGCGGTTGAGGTTGCTCCTGGTGCGCCACGGGGAGACGGAATGGAACAAGCTGGGCAAATTTCAGGGTCAATGCGACGTTCCCCTAAATAAGCGAGGCCTTGCACAAGCGAGGCAGGCCTCCCGGGCGGTGTCCCTGGGCGCGGGAATCACGGTCTATGCCAGTCCTCTCTACCGGACGATGCAAACGGCCGAGGAGATCTCCCGTCCGGCACAAACAAACGTGATCCCGATGGACGGACTGAAAGAGTTGGATCTGGGAGATCTGGAGGGAATCACCGGTCCGGAGATGCGGGCTGATTGGCCCCAGTTCTATGCTGCGTGGCGGGACGACCCGGCAGAACTGGTGATGCCCAGCGGCGAGTCCCTAAAGCAACTGCAAGAAAGGGCGTGGCAAGCGTTCTTGGATATGGAATCCGCCCACCAAGAAGAAGAAACGCTGGTGGCGGTTTCCCACAATTTCACCATCAGGACCATCGTCTGCCGGCTGCTTGGAATGCCCCTGTCCAACTTCCACCGTATGGCGCTGAGCTTGGCATCCATCTGCACCGTGGAAACGGGCAGTTCAGGCCGCCGGTTGGTGGGCTACAATTCCACCAGTCATCTTTCTCCCAAGTACCGGTAGGGAGACTGATGGCCTCCCCAACGGCGCTGGAAAAGATAGTCTCCGATGCCATTGGCCGGGCGGGGTTTTCCGGACGTTGGTTGACCCTGGCCGTCGGCGTGTCGGGCGGGCCCGATTCCACCGCGCTGCTCCATTGCCTGCTTCGACTACGGGAACAACACCATTTCCATATCCACGTAGCCCATCTCAACCACGACTTCCGCGGCCAGGAGGCTGATGATGACGCCGCCCACGTGGCGGGCATGGCCGAGAGGTTGGATCTGCCGGCCACCATTGAGAAATGGGACCCCGAGGTATTTCGGCGGAGCCACCCGGGGAGAGTAAGTTCGTCATTCGAAGACCTTGCCCGGGAGATGCGTTATGCATTCCTGGCCGGGGTGGCCAAATCCACCGGCGCGGCCGCAGTGGTGGTCGGTCACACCGCTGATGACCAGGCGGAGACGGTGCTTTTGCATATTCTACGGGGGGCCGGTCTGCGCGGGTTGGCGGGGATGGCCGTGCTGTCCGATTGGCCCTGGCCGGAGGAAGGGGAAGGGATCTCGTTGTTCCGGCCATTGTTGACGGCAGGCAGAGAAGATACCCTTGCCTATTGCCGGGAATTGGGGCTGGACACCCGGGAGGACAGTGGCAACCTGCTGCCCCGTTTCGCCCGCGTCCGAGTCAGACGACAACTGATGCCCGAATTGGCGGCGGAATACAACCCCAGGATAAGGGACGCGCTGGGACGGTTGGCCCGCACCACGGCTTTGGAACTGGACTACCTGGAGGGAGAAACCACCCGTATTTGGAAGAACCTTGCCCGGGAGTCCGATGGGGATGTCTATTTGAAACTGCCGGACTTGGCCGGGTTACACCCGGCGATTCAGGCTCATTTGCTGCGGCGTGCCTATTCCCGGGTCAAGGGAGACTCCCGCCGGTTGCAGGAGAATCACCTTACGCGCATGGTAGACCTGGCTGCCCGGAACAAATCAGGGCGCTCGATAGCCCTTCCCGGAGGGGTCACCGTCCACCGCACCCATGCCTCTTTGGTGCTATCCCGCCAAACCAGCCTGCCATGCCCATTGCCTTCGTTGGATGGTGAGCACCGATTGGCTTTACCCAGCGAATCCAGCGGAGACACGGTAGTGGTGGTGCAGGGTTGGCGGGTGACCCTCGGTTTCTCCCTGCCAGATGGTGCAACGACGGATTCTCGCGGATTGGCGGAATGGGATGGGCAAGCTTGGAGCAGTCCATTGATGGCCGATTCGCTGAAGGAACCGCTTACCTTGCGTACCAGATTGCGTGGAGACCGGTTCCAGCCTATGGGGATGGCGCAGGAAAAAAAGCTTCAAGACTTTTTCGTCGATCAACGGGTCCCAAGGGCCTGGCGGGACAAAATACCCCTTTTGGTCACCGGCCGGGGGATAGCCGCCGTGGCCGGTTACCGCATCGCCCAGTGGGCACGTGCTGATATAAATGACCCGCAAACAAATTTAATGTGGGTTACAATTAATAAGAATAAATAGGCTGTTATTTAATCAGTAATGGCTTGTATTATCTTGAAATAAGAGTACCATTTAGCGGAAAAAGTAGATATACATCACCAAGGACTGCTCCCAGCGATAACAATTACCTGCGTGGAGATGGGCCGTGCCAAAATATAAATGCGCAGATTGCGGGTTGGAAAAAGAGTCAAGAGTCTCCCGTTCCGGGCCCCGGCGGTGCAGGGCTTGTTCCGCGAAAATGAAAAATCCAGACCGGATGGCCATTCGTGAGGCCGCCGCGACTTACAGTGCCGTTCTTGAAGAAGTGGGTTTACGTGAGTTGAAGGCCAACCCTGGAGACCTGATCGCCCGGCTTGAAGGATCACCCGACATGGAAATAATAATCACACGGTATGGCAAAGCTTCGGCAAAGTTGGTCTCTTTGAGCGGGAAACCAGGAGCGGTTCCCTGGTCTCAACGGGCCAGCTTGCGGGGCACTTGGCCGGAAGCGCCGGAACCGTCCGATGAAGACTTTGCCCAGGCAAAAGGGATCTGGGAGCCCAAGTCGGATGCGTGATCCGGCCCTGCCTGTTTACGTCGTCGACACCCACGCCCTTTTTTGGTATCGCAGGGACCCCAGCCGGCTGAGCCCGGCCGCAGATGCGGTCTTCCGGCTGGCTGACGGTGGTGGCGCGGTTATCATCGTTCCCGCGATAGTCGTGGCCGAGCTCTTCTACTTGACCCAAAAATTGGGCCGCGCCATGTCTACCGCGGCAATCATCTCCGACATTCACCACAGCCGGGAATTTGCCTTTTCCCCGTTGGGTCAGGCCCAATTGGAAGCCCTGGAACGTGTGGAAGGCGTATCGGAAATGCACGACCGTCTGATCGCTGCTGAAGCCCTGGTTCACCATGCCCCCATCGTCAGCAAGGACAACGTGCTGAGAGGTAATCCCATGGTGGATGTGATCTGGTGATAATGGGCCGGGAGGCCGGGGCGAAACGGGCGGCGGGAGCAATCCGTTTGACGGCCTACAACCCCAAGAGGCGGCAGGGGTTGTCCTTCACCAGCATTCCCACCTCGACTTCTTCCATGCCGGCTCGAAGCAGAGTGGCGATCCCCATGCGCAGACCCTCTGCCGGCATGGGGTGATAGTCTTGGCCGAAGTCCGTGGAGACGATGCAGCGCTCCGGGCCTATCGACATGATGGTCTCAACCAGCTCTTTCGGCGGCATTCGATAGGTCGTGGGCATCATCACGTGCAGGCAATGCTCTATGTATGCGCCCATCGATGCCAGGGTCTTCATGTCCTCCAGGGTCATACCGGTCCAAAACGACATGGTCGTGCCGTGGGTCACCACCACTCTCTCGATACCAAGGCTACGGGCTTCCGATACCAGCACCATACTTTCCTGGGTGGAGATGTGTCCGGTGGCCAGGACCATGTCATGGGATTTGATGAGCTCAAGGATGGAATACACCTCGGGCACCAGCTTGCCCTGGTCGTCCAGCAGGTAAATGCCGCCGTCCAGGCCCTTATGCTGACGGTCGGCCCGGGCCGAAAAGGTGGGCATCCAGACCACCCGGCCGCCCACTTTGGCGGTGGCCTCCACCGCGGTGGGGTTCAAACCGCCGACCTCTACATCCAGGGCGACTCCGCCAATAAGGGTGATGCCCGGCACCGCCTGGCTGGCGGTGTAGGCCATGGGATGGGTGGGAAATTCGTGGCTCTTCAAGACCATGCCCAGCATGCCCATGTCCCGGGCTTGCTCGGCGAAATCGATGGCCGACCCTCGGCGTTCTACCTTGGGGTCCGGGGCGCAGTGGACATGGATGTCCATGGCCCCTTCCAACAGTCTGTCTGCGTTGCTCAAGGCAGCTCCTCAGGAATCCAACCTGGTGAATTCAAAATTCGGCAATTAAAGGCACTCCGCCTAAAATCGCGTGCTATACATTTGTAGGTGTGGGGCAGTCGCGGCGGCGGGCGGAACAAATTTGCGCCAGCATATGCCAGGCGTGAAAGCCTGTCAAGGAAAGGGCGTGTTGAACCGGCGCCCAGAATTCCGGCTTAATCTTTTGCCGCCGGCGGGTTTTGGCGGAACCAATCGATTATTGCCTCGCCGCTGGCTGGCCAAACCTGGGAATGGCCGGTCATATATCCCAATGCGTCGTCCAGGTAGCCTATGCGGAAGGGCTGGCCGGTCAACCATGGGTGCAGGCTTAACCCCAACAGCCTTCCGTTGACGGCGCCGTCTTGGTAAAGCCGGTCGAAACTCTCCTTCAACAGGTCGCAGTACCGGTGGACCGTCACCTTGCGGTTGGCCATGGCCCCCACGTCGTCCAATTCCCACATCACCGGCAGGGCGGTGATCTCTCCCGTGGGGGATTTCATCGGGTATGGCTGCTCGTCATTGGCCCAATCGCAGACATATTTGATCCCCGCCTCGGCTAAAAGCTGGGGGGTCCGGTAGGACTCGCCGTACTCGGGCCCCATCCATCCCCGGGGAGCGGCGCCCGTGGCTTGCTTGAGGGCGGCGATGGACTGGCTAATGTACCCTTTCTCGTCGTCCTCGGACATGTTGCTGGTGATCATACGGCTCACCGAAATACCGTGGCCGATGATCTCACAACCTCGGTCCAGGCAATGCTGCACCAGATAGGGGTAGTTCTGGGCGGTGAGGGCGTCCATGGCTACGGTGGGTGTGATGCCATGCTTCTCCAAAACGTCCAGGACCCGGAAGATGCCCACCCGGTGGCCGTACTCCCGGTGAGACATGCGGGTGTAGTCGGGAAAGGGGCGGACTGCCGAACCTCCCGCCAGATTGCCTGCCTGATAACTCCCTTCCGGCGGGATCCATTCCATCTTATCCAGGGATACTATCACGCACAGAGCCACCCGGCTATCGTTGGGCCATCGCAGTATCCCTCTGGTGCTGATGGGCGACCAATCGTAGTGTTCGTGATCCATTCCATATCGGCGTTGACCGGGCATAACACCTTCCTCTTGGGCGATAACGGGCTGTCGGCAAACGACCCTGGGTTGAGATCATTCAGTCACTAGGTATTGAGTTTTTGGGCGTGGTCCACGGCCTGGTCGTAATGGTTGGCGATATAGTATTCGGCGATCTCGTCGGCGGTGGTCTGCCAGACCCGGTCGTGGCCCATGATGTAGCTCAAGATGTCGTCAAGGTATTTGATCCGGTGGGGTTGGCCGATGAGGAATGGATGCAGGGCAATGCACATCACCCGCCCGCTTTCGGCCCCCTCCTCATACAGCCGGTCGAACTGGTCTTTGCAAATCCGGGCGAAGTAGTCGCCCTCGTAGTGGTTGTCCCGCAGCACCGAGGAATCGTTGAGCTCAATGGAGTAAGGCACCGAGATGAGTTTGCCGCTCTTGACCTTGATGGGCACGGGCTGGTCGTCGTGGACCCAGTCGGTATGGTAGATCAGGCCCGCCTCCGCCATGAGGTCCGGCGTGGCGACGGTGGCGGATATAGCCGGTCCCAGCATCCCCTTGAGCTGCTTGCCGGTGTGCCGGCGCAGGGTGTCGATGCAATCCCGGTAGAACTCCCGCTCCTGATCCTCGGAATAGGTATTCAGGAATCGGGTGTTGTAAATGCCGTGGCTCATGAAGTCCCAGTCCCGCTGGATCATGGCCTCGGCGATCTCGGGGAATTGTTCCAGGACGGCCATGTTAAGGGAAACGCAGCACTTGATGTTGTATTTGTCCAGCGGCTCCAACATCCGCCAAAACCCCACCCGGTTGCCGTAGTCGCGGTAGGAGTATTGCTGCACGTCGGGATAGGGAGTCCTGGGCCACGGATTGCGGTTGCCGTCGTAGTCGGGCATGTACTCGTAGTGTTCCACGTTGGGGGAGATCCATAAGGCGATCCTGGCCCCGTTGGGCCACTTTATCACCGGCCGATCGATGATGGGGCTGTAATCCACCCGGTCTGGGGGCAGCGGCATTTGGGACCTCCCTGGAGCCATGAAGGTTGGGTTATGTTTGGGCCGGGGCGGGGTTGAAGGGTTACCTTACCCAACCTGCCCGGGCCATGATCCTACTCGGCCGTCTGGGGCCGGCGGCTCCGGGCGGGAGACGCCTGGCTGGACTGGATCTTGGGGGCCAATTCGTAGATGGTCAGCTTGAGCAGGTCAGCGCTGGGCATCGCTCGCGTTCCCTTCGTCAACCATCAGCAGACGGCTGGACATCACATTGGATAGGTCCAGGTCACGCAGGCTCTCCACGGCGGCCATATAGTTGTCCATTTCCGGACGGATCAGGTCCAACTCTGCGTCGGTCATATCGAAGCCGTGAAAGTCGCGGATCATGGCTTTTAGCGTTTCATTGGAAATCGGCATGTCATCCCCATCGGTTGCTGTGACTTTGGCCAGAGTGTAAACCAGGGCAAATGGGAAATCAACGAACCACAGGGATGAAGCCGAGGTGGCGCAAAAGAATCCCGGAAGACACTGGTTTGCGTAGATGTTTCTAAAGGGCTGGTGTGTGCCGCGGCTTTCATATTTTTGCCGTTCGGATGTATTGTTGTATCATGGATAGACCGGCTGCGGAGACCAGCGGCGCCGCTCCCGGTCCCCGGTCCTGATTAGCCTCCCAGTTCAAGGAAACGCATTGAGAAATCTGGCCAATTTTCTAGTCCACCTGTTCTCCCGGGACGGAGATATGGACCACGTCTATTTGTCGGCGGTCCATGAGCGTTGTTTGCTCTGCGAAGAGCCGATATCCGAATCCCAGACCTACCTGACTTACCGGGTATGTCCCTTTTGCCGGTTCCATTACACCCTCACCGCCAGGGACCGCATCGATCTGCTGGCAGACAAGGGGACGTTCAAAGAGAGCCACAAATATCTAAGCTCGGTGGATCCGTTAACTTTTTCCCGCAAGAGCTCTTACCGCAAGCTGCTCTCCCAAGATCAAAACCGCACCGGGCTGACCGAAGCCGCCGTCACCGGCCGTTGCCGCATCGACGGTGTAGAGATAATCCTGGTGGTGTTGGACTTCGGCTTCATGGGCGGGAGCATGGGCATAGTGGTGGGTGAAAAAGTCGCCACCGCCATGGAGCTTGCCGCCCGGAGACACCTGCCTTTGGTGGCCATCGTCACCGGCGGCGGCGTTCGGATACAAGAGGGTGTCCTGTCTTTGATGCAGATGGCCAAAACGGTGACGGCTGTCAAACGGGTCAGGGACGAAGGGGTCCCCTTCATCGTCCTGCTGGCCAACCCATCCACCGGCCAGGCTTACGCGAGCTTTGCCAACCTGGCCGACGTCATCTTGGCCGAGCCCGGTTCCCTCATCGGGCTATCCCCCCTGAGGACCCTGCGGGAAGCGTCCAACATGCCGCTGCCCCTGGATGCCCACACCGCCGAGGCCCACCTGGGCCATGGCTTGTTGGACAATGTGGTGGACCGCGAGGCGTTGCAAGAACGCTTGGCCACCTTATTGCGGATTTTCACCAACCAAAAACTGGGCAAGGCCAACCACAAAGAGTTGTTGAAAATAGAAATTGAAGAGCCAGCGGCTCCCGAGGCGTGGGAGGCGGTAACCATTGCCCGGGACACCGAACGTCCCATGGCCATGGCCTACATCCGTTCCATGTTGGACCCGTTCATCGAGCTAAGAGGAGACCGGCTGAACAGCGACGACCGGTCCATAGTGGCCGGCGTGGGTTTCTTGGGCGAACAACCGGTGGCGATCATTGGGCAGCAGAGGCGTCCCGCCCTGGAAGGACAGCGCAACCATGTTTATCCCGATGGTCTGCGCAAAGCCCAAAGGGTCATCAACTTGGCGTCCCGGTTCAAATTGCCCTTGATCACGTTGATCGATACCCAGGGGGCCGATCCGGGACTGGAAGCCGAGGAGCAGGGGATTGGAAACGCCATCGCCACCACCCTGTCATTGATGGTGGAAGCATCAACGCCCATCGTGTCGGCGATCATAGGCGAAGGTGGCAGCGAAGGGGCGTTGGCTCTGGGTTTGTCCGACCGGATCCTTATGCAGCAATACGCCGTTTATTCCCCGATATCGCTGAACCATACCCTGGGCGCTTCTTACCATGACCACCGGCTGGACCGGGAGGCTGCGGAAGCCCTGATGCTGACGGCCCACGATTGCATGGAATTGGGAATAACCGACCTGGTGGTACCCGAACCGGAAGGGGGCGCCCATCTCAACCCCAAAGAGGCGGCCAACTTCCTTCAGATAGTGATTCTCCAACAGTTGGCTGAGCTGTCAAAGTTGTCTCCTAGCAAGCTTTTGAAGCGCCGTTATCAGAAATTCCGGCGCATGGGGGAGGGCAGCAGATTCTCCCAAGAAGCGATGAACCGGGAAGTGGAATTGCTGATAAATATCTCGAGTGTTTCCGACCACACGTCCCGCAACGGCCGCTCCCAACGCCGGAAGGTGGCTGAAGACGGGACTCACGACGTTGCCGCTGCAGATGTTGAGGCGGCCGCTTCGGACTAGGATACCTAATAGCGCGGGCCAGGCGCTTAGCTATGCCGCGTCCCGACCGAATTTCTTCAGGCTGTCCTTAACCTTTTTCACCACGTGGGAGTATTCTTTGGCCACGGCGGAATCTGCCAGTGAGGTGGGTTTCGATTGGTCCTGGTAGGAAGACCGAAGAGCCAGATTTCCCAGGTAAGGCGCATCGACGTCCTTGGCCAGCGCTTCTCCGCCTCCCTGCCCAAACACTTCTCCGGTGTAGTTCTCTACGATACCCAGCACGTTCATGTTCAATTTGCGGATCATGTTGATGCAGCGCCTGGCGTCCAAGCTGGCCAGATACTGGGGAGTGCTCACCACCACGAAACCGTCCATCGGAAGGGTTTGCATGACGGTGAGGGGCGAATCCGAGGTGCCCGGCGGCAGGTCAACCAACAGGTAGTCCAGGTCACCCCAATCGGTGGTCTGAAGGAACTGGTTGATAGCGTTGTGGATCATGGGACCCCGCCAGATGATGGCCTCCTCCTCATTTTCCTGAAAAAAGCCCATGGAAACCACTTTGACGCCCCATTTCTCTGCCGGGAATATCTGCCCGTCCACGTACTCGGGTTTTTCCGTCACGCCAAGCACCTTGCCGGCGTTGGGGCAGTCAATATCCACGTCCAAGAGGCCAACCCGATTGCCTTCTTTCGCCAAGGTGACGGCCAGGTTGACGGCCACGGTGGTCTTGCCCACGCCGCCTTTGCCGCTGTAGACGCCTATCTTGGTCCCGATCTTGGATAGACGGTCGGTGATCTGCCGTTTCTGTTCCCAACTGCGCTTGATCTGCTCAAGTCTGGCGTTTTCCTGGGGTGTGGGCATGGGTCCTCCCAACCGGTTAAGGGGGTTAGCGGTGATGGGCCGGCGCACGTTGGCACAGGTTTTCAGCGCCGGGCGAAAATTCTTACCCGATATCTCTGCGCCATCGCGCCAAAACGCGAAAGGCGGTTAACCTATGCCCAATTGGGTATCTAGATACCCAATGAGGCTCGGGCATCCTCGCTGATCAGATCGGGGGTCCAGGCGGGTTCGAAAACCAACTCGATCTCGACCTCTTCCACACCCTCGAGTTCTTGAATCGCCCATTCGGCCTGCTGGGCGATGTACGGGCCCATGCCACAGCCGGGGGCGGTAAGGGTCATCTGTACGTACACATTGCTGTCGTTGATCTGGACGTCGTAAATCAGGCCCAGGTCCACTATGTTTACGGGAATCTCCGGGTCATAGACGGCCTTTAAGGAATCGTAGATGTCCTGAACACCGAGATCCTGCACCATTGTTGCCTCCTGCATCGTCCTTTGAATACACGTACACCATGATTATAAAGAAAGTAGACCGACTTGGTCAACAATCTCGCCGGGCCCTAGCCCAGGCTCTGTTGCCGAATTTACGTCTTGCCATTCTAGGGTATGAGCAGAACCTTACCGGTGGTGGCCCTTCCTTCCAGTTGCCGGTGGGCCTCCGCTGCTTCCGAAAGGGGGAAGACGTGCTCTATCCTGAGCTTCAGGTCGCCGGATTTTACCCAGCCCAACACGTCGCCGGACCGCTGTTCCAGCTCCTGCCTGGTGACGGTATAGTCTCCCAAACCGGGGCGGGTCAAATATAAAGACCCATTACCCAGCTTCCCCGGGGCGAAGTCTGGCACCGGGCCGCTGGCATTGCCGTAAAGGACCATGTATCCCCGGCGCCCCAGGCAACTGATGCTCTGGTCGAAGGTGGTTTTGCCCACGGCGTCGTATACCACTCTGACGCCCTCGCCGTTGGTGGCCGACTTTATCTCTTCGGCGAAATCCTGCTGCGTGTACATGATCACTTGGTCGGCGCCCGCATCCTTGGCCAGTTGGGCTTTGGCTTCGGTGGAAACGGTGGAAAATACATAGCCGCCCAGTCTTTTGATCATCTGGATCAACAAGAGTCCAACGCCGCCTGCCCCGGCGTGGACCAGGGTCCGGTCTCCCCTTTGCACCGGATAGGTGGAGTGGCAAAGGTAATGGGCGGTCATGCCCTGCAGCATGGCGGCGGCTCCCGCCTTTACGTCCAAGCCGTCGGGCATTTTGACCAACTTGGCCGCAGGCACCACCGCCTGTTCGGCGTAGGAACCCATCACGCTGCTGTAGGCCACCACGTCGCCCTCTTTGACTTGGGAAACGCCCGGGCCCACCCTTCGGACCACACCCGCCCCTTCCACGCCGATGATCCTAGGTAGAGGCAGGCCCGGCGTGGCCCCGGCGCGGTTGTAAACGTCGGTGTAGTTGACACCCACGGCCTGAATCTCCAGCAGGGCTTCGCCTTCACCTGGGTTCAGGTCTGGCAACTCTTGGTATTTAAGCGTCTCTGGTCCGCCGTGCTCACTGATTTGGATCGCTTTCATGGGGCAGGCCTCCTATGCCGTGGGGGCATGGTTTTGTGTTCTCGTTTCGTGTCCACCATATTACTTGGTAGTATACACTGCCGCCCAGGGTAGGCAGTGCATCAGGCCCAGGTGATGGCCTGGTAATGGGTCAGCAGGATGGCCGGTTCGTTGCGCCCCCATAGAGAAGCTGATACTATTACAAGGTTGGCCCAGCCAGATTCCCTAAACATTTCACCTGGCGGAGATTTAGGGTATCCCAAGGGCTGCGACTTCCCCTAGCATCAACCATGTTCCAAAATTCGTAAGGTTTCCGGCGGCCCCTAAGCCGATGCCAGAGGCGCACTGGGGTCTGGAAACAGGAGGAATAAGAGTCGATGAGTGATGCCACCCCTTCCCTTACCGAGGCACTCACTAAATTTGTCACCGTTAAAAAAGAAAGCAAAAAAGATACAGGGAATCACCAAGAATTGGGGCGATTTGTAGCCTGGTGTGGCAGAAGCAGGACCGTGTCTGAAGTCTCTCCCGCCGAAGTCGCCGAATACGCCCATCAGATCGGGCGGGGCGGCGCAGAATCGGCCCTTCGGCTGAGCCCGGTGAAATTATTTTTGACCTTTTGGAAACAAGAAGGTTGGATCGAGACGAGTTTAGCAGCCCATCTGCGAATCTCCAGGGGCCGCCGAGGCGCAGCCGGTTCCGCCAACGGTTCCGGCAGGGGATCGGACCGGGGCTCCCAACTTAGCCAGGAAGGCTACGACAAACTGGTGGCCCAGGTGGAAGCGCTGAAAGGCGAACGGGTCAGTGTGGTGGCAGACATCAAACGGGCGATGGAAGACAAAGACTTCAGGGAAAACGCCCCCCTCGATGCTGCCAAAGAACGGCAAGGAATCATTGAATCTAGGATACGCGAATTGGAAGCCGGCTTGGCCACCGCCGAGATATTGTCGAAAAAGCCCTCTGCCCCCCGAAAGCGGACGGCGGTGGGAACCAAGGTCCGGTTGAAAGACCTGGACACGGGCAAAAAGTTGACCTACACCCTGGTGGATGTTCGGGAAGCGGATGCCGATACCGGTAGGATTTCGACCACTTCGCCCGTAGGTAAGGGACTCTTGGACCGGGAAGTGGGCGATGAAGTGGTCATAGATGTGCCGAACGGCAAGCGCCATTACATGATCGAGGGCGTGGCCTCCTGAACCTACGGCAACACCATTAGAACAATCAGGGGCTCCCAATCGGGGAGCCCCTTCTTTGTGGGCCAGATGCCACCGGGAATCTTGGAGGTCAGGAGGTCAACCCAATTTCTCGATGGCCGCCACGATGTCCAGAGGATCGGGCAGGACACCGGGCTCGTAGGTCTCTCTGAACCGGATGATGCCTTCCTTGTCCACCACCACGACCGCGCGGCGGCTGACGCCCCGATCTTCGTTCCACAGGTCGAAGGCTTGGCTGGCCTTTCCCTTGGGGTGGAAGTCCGACAACTCCGGGTAGGGCAACCCTCCCAGTGAAGTGGACCATGCCCGGTGGGAGGCTACCGAATCGCAACTTATGCCCAGGACCTGGGCATTGTTTTCCTCGAACCGGCTGTAATACTGCCGGAACAAGGTGGCTTGGGTGGTTCAACCAGATGTGAAGTCAAAGACGTGGAATGAAAGGACCACGAGTTTCTCACCCCGGTACTGGCTCAGGGATATATCCCCTTCGCTGACCGAGGGTAGTGTGAAGTCGGGGGCGACGTCGCCGATCTCTGCTGACATATTTTCACCTATCTGCTGGAGGTCTTGATCTGGGCGCACACCTGCTGGGTTTTGGTGGGCCGGTGAGATTATAACCCACAACCGCTAAGCTGA
Organism: Chloroflexota bacterium; assembly: GCA_022562335.1. Taxonomy (GTDB): domain Bacteria; phylum Chloroflexota; class Dehalococcoidia; order Lucifugimonadales; family UBA3495; genus Io17-Chloro-G2. Next base: position 2,349 of record JADFPM010000014.1, on the reverse strand, counting down.
CGACTGCCCCTCTTTCAATTTTGCTGACAAAATCGTGGGCTGTTCGCCGGAGATGAAAGTTCAAGATGATCTGCTTGCCGGCCCGATGCTATACTGGGAGCGCGATCCGAGGGGCGGGAGGGGCTACCGAGTGGGACCCAAAGGGGCAGGGCAGTGGAAGTAGTCTTTGACCGTGGCATATATCTCCCCGAGTTGGACCTGTGGTTGGATTCCCTCCGGCGCAGGGATACCGGTTTTATCTCCCATGCCCACTCGGACCACACCGCCCGCCACCGCCGCCCGGCCTTGACTCCCAACACCCTTCTGCTGTTGGCCGGCTATCTGGAAAAAACCGACCCGGTCCCATTGCCATACCATGAGCCTATGGAGCAGGACGGATACAGCATCACCCTTTACCCCGCCGGCCACTGTTTGGGCTCTGCCCAGGCGCTGATAGAGTCCCGGCAGACCGGGGAGCGGCTGCTGTACACCGGCGATATCAAGATCCAACCCAGTCCCACCAATGAACCGCTGGAGCCGGTATCCTGCGATATCCTGATCCTGGAGTCCACCTACGGTAAGCCTGAGTACATCTTTCCGTCCCAGGAAGATGTTCTTGCCACCGCCTACAAAACCCTGTCCCTATGGCTTTCCCGGGGGGAGAGACCGGTCATCCAGGTATGGCGTTTGGGAAAAGCCCAAGAGGTATTGCACCATCTATTGACCAACGGCTTTGACGTGATGTTGGAAGAGAGCATCCACGGCATCACCAACATCTACCGCGACGCAGGGGTGACCTTTCCCGGCGAGTACCATTTGTTTAGCGGCGATTGGCCCGAGGGGATGGTGCTTTTGTGCCCTCCATCCAGGGCCGGCAAAATAGGCTTGGATAAGATCCGGGGCAAGCGGTTCATGGAGCTGACCGGCTGGGCCGTGGACGGCGGCCCGAGTTGGGGCCGGCGCGCCGACGCCAGTCTGGCCTTCAGCGATCATCCGGGGTTCAACGAGCTGGTGTCCTACGTTCAACAGGTGCAGCCAAAGCAGGTTTACACGGTCAACGGATTTCCGGACCTGGCGGCCCACCTGCGAAACATGGGTTACCCGGCGATACATCTGAACGGCAAGGGTGGTCCCACCAGCGGTGGTTTCCAAATGAAAATGTTGGTGTGACAAATGCGTAGGGGCGGGTTTTAAACCCGCCCCTACCATCGCAATCGTTGGCAACCGTTATTTGATGCCGGTTTAGTCCGGTGTGCTGCCCGCCGCCGGGATGTTGGCATCCTCGTCAGTCGCCAACATTCGGTTCACCGCGCTGAGATACGCCTTGCCGCTGGCGACGATGATGTCGGTATCGGCGCCCCGGCCGGTGTAGATCTTGCCGTTGTTCTCCACCCGCATGGTCACCGTGCCCATGGAGTCGATGCCCTCGGTGACCGATTGGACGTTGAAGTCCACCAGTTTGCACTGGCAGCCTACGACACGGTCAATGGCGTTGCACACCGCGTCCACCGGGCCATTTCCGGTGGAGGCGTCGGTCGTCACCTTTTGGTCCGGGCCCATCAACCTCACCGTGGCGGTGGGAATTTCGTGATCTCCGCTGGTGAATTGCACGTGTTCCAGTGTGTAGGTTATCGGCTCGCTGGCCTCCCGTTTTTCCTCGTCCATGAGGATCTCCAGGTCCCGGTCGGAAACCTCCCGCTTCTTGTCGGCCAGGGTTTTGAAAGACTCGAACACCTTGTTCAAATCGTCCCGGTCCAGGGTGTAGCCCAGGGCCTCCAAACGCGACTGCAGGCCCGCGCGGCCGCTCAGTTTGCCCAAAACCAGGGTGTTCCCAGGCACCCCCACCCGCTCGGGCTGCATCACTTCATAGGTGGAGCGGTTCTTCAACACGCCGTCCTGGTGAATACCGGAAGCGTGGCGGAAAGCATTCTCGCCCACCACCGCTTTGTTGGCCTGGACCGCCATCCCGGTTATGCGGCTGACCATTCGGCTGGCGGGGTATAGCTGGGTGGTGTCGATGCCTATGTCCACGCCAAACAGGTCATGGCGGGTGTCCAAGGCCATGATTATCTCTTCAAGAGAGGCGTTGCCCGCCCGTTCGCCGATGCCGTTGATGCAGCCTTCCACCTGCTGGGCTCCGGCCTCGATGGCGGCCAGGCTGTTGGACACCGAGAGGCCCAGGTCATTGTGACAATGGACGCTGAGGTTGACGTTCTCGATGCCGGGGACGTTGGCGAATATGTCTTTGATCAGCCGGGTGAAATCCGAAGGGGTGGCGTAACCAACGGTGTCGGCGATGTTTACCGTAGTGGCCCCCGCTTTGATGACCTCCTCCAGCATACGGTACAGATATTCGGGCACGGTACGGGT
>JADFPM010000231.1 GCA_022562335.1 Chloroflexota bacterium | reverse complement strand
TTCGTGGGAGAGGTCTTGTCGGTGGACATGCAGGCGTTGCAGAACCGGTTCCCGGACTACGGCGGAGACCTCCATTGGCGCCACGACTGGGAATTGAGCGGGTACAACACCTTGAACATCGGGGCTTCCTATGAATCCCTGATGCGCTGGTTCGGCCGGGGAAACAGGGTCATGGCCATGGCCAAGACCCACGTGCCGTACCGCCGCAACGCCAATGGGGAGCTGGTGTCGGTGGGCATTCCCGACCATATCGACATAATGTATGAATTGTCCAACGGCGGTCAGGTCCACATGCGCATGAGCGCCACCACCGGGCATTCCAATGGCAACCAGACCTGGATCTACGGCTCGGAAGGCACCATCCACGTGGACGCCCAGCAAAACGTATTCGCCGGCAAGCGGGGAGACTCCGGTCTCACCGAGGTGCCAAATCCCCAGGAGAAGCAAGCTCATTACCGGGTGGAAGAGCAGTTCACCAACGCCATCAGGGGAACCGAGCAGGTCGACATGGTGGCCTTTGAGACCGGCGTCCACTACATGGAATGGACCGAAGCGGTGGCCCGCAGCGCCCAGACCGGCCAGGCGGTATACCTGCCTTTGTGACCGCTGGAAAGGACCTCTAAGGACGACGAGTTGCTTGGCGTACTTCGGGTTGATCCAGGGCCGTGGTAGGGGCGCACGGCCGTGCGCCCCTACGTCGCCAGCCTCCCGCCGTGCTTGTTGACAGTTGCCTGGGGGAACACTACACTCCGAAATATCCAGCCGCAGGCACCGGCTGGCCGTCATTCAATGCTGAATCGCGGCGGCCTGGCCAGCGGTGGCGCCCATGGCACCGCCGGTTGGCCGGCCACCAGCAAGTCTTTATTCCCGGTCTTGAGAGGCGCATGACATGGCCCTGCCCCGTCCATTGGAAGGCATTCGCGTAGTCGACTTCACCTGGGTCAGGGCTGGACCCTGGGCCGCGCGCTGGCTGGGGACCTTTGGCGCGGAAGTCATCAAGGTAGAATGGCCGGAAAACATGGACATGCTGCGCCAGAACCGTTTCACCGTGCCAAAGGGCGTGGAGCCGGGACCCAACTCCACCGGGCAGTTCGCCGACACCAACGCCACCAAGCGCGGCATCACCGTCAACGTCCGCACCCCCAAGGGTCTGGAACTTCTGAAACAGCTTATATCCGTCTCCGATGTGGTGATAGAGAATTTCAGTTCCCGCATCATGGAGAAGTGGGGACTGGGCTACGGCGAGTTGAGGAAGATCCGGCCCGACATAGTGTATGTGTCCATGGCCGGCTTTGGACACACCGGCAGACACCACTACTACGGGACCATGGGCCCGGCCGCGGCCGCCCTGTCGGGACTGACCTTTCTTTCCGGCCTGCCCGGCGAACAGCCGGCCGGCTGGGGCTGGTCTTACCTGGACGACACCGGGGGCATGTACGGCGCGATGTGCGCCCTTTCCGCCCTGCGGCACCGCAACGCCACCGGCAAGGGTCAACACGTCGACCTTTCCCAGATGATAACCGGCATCACCCTCACCGGGTCGGCCTTCCTGGACCGCACCGTAAACGGCAGAGAATCCCGGCGGGAGGGTTACCCGCCCGGCAACCGGACGGTTTGGCCGGGCGCTCCCCTGGCCCACAACTACCGGGGCCCCACGGCCGTTCCCCACAACTCTTACCGGACCAAGGGCGGCGAATACAACGACTGGTGCGTCATCGCCTGCTTCAGCGACGCCGAGTGGCGGAAGCTGGCGGGCGTGATGGGAACTCCCACCTGGGCGGCGGCATCCAAGTTTGGCACTTTGGAAGGGCGGATCGAGCACCAGGAAGAGTTGGACCAGGGCATCGAAAAGTGGACCGTGACCCTGGAGAAATACGAGCTCACGACCCTGTGCCAAAACGCCGGTGTCCGGGCCATGCCGGTGCAGAGCTCGGAAGACCGGGTGGAGCACGATGCCCAATTGCGGGCCAGGGACATGTATGTCCCCCTGGATCATCCCATGCTGGGGCCCTGGAAATTCCAAAACGCCCCGTTCAAGCTATCCAAGTCCCCCGCCGTGGTCAGCGGACCGCCTCCCAATATAGGCCACCACAACCGGGAGATATTGGAAGACCTGCTGGGCGAAAGCCACGAAGACGTGCTGGCGGGATACGAAGACGGCACCCTCTGGCCCAAAGAGATGCCCAAGTTCAAATACGTCGAGGAGGCCTTGAAATGACCCAAGACGCCTCCAAGATCACCAATGGGGACCTGGCGGGGCCGTTGTCCGGCCTTCGAGTGCTGGAGCTTTCCGACGAGAAAGGGCAATTCTGCGGCAAACTGATGGGCGACCTGGGCGCGGACGTCATAAAGATAGAGCCTCCCGGCGGACAGAACACCCGCTGGGTCGGTCCCTTCTTGGACGACATACCTCATCGGGAGCGCAGCCTGTCATTTTGGCACTACAACACGTCGAAACGGGGCATAACGCTGAATCTGGAATCCGCCCAGGGATCGGTGCTATTCCAAAGGCTGGTCCCCAGTTGCGACATCATCCTGGAGACATTCAAGCCGGGTTACCTGGAATCCATCGGACTGGGATATGAAGTCCTGTCCCAGTTGAACCCCCGGCTGATAATGTGCTCCCTGACCCCCTTCGGCCAGACGGGCCCCTGGAAGGACTACCTGACCTCGGACCTGCTGCACCTGGCGGGCGGGGGCCAGATGGCGTCCTCGGGGTACGACGCGGAAGACGTTCCCGATGCTCCTCCCATCGCTCCCGGCGGGGGCAACGCCTGGCACATAGCGGGGCACTACACCTATATGGGCATTTTGGCAGCCATATATTATCGGGACATGACCGGAGAGGGCCAATACATCGATGCCTCGGTCCATGAGGCCTGCGCGTTGACCACCGAGGGAGCCATTGCCATCTACCTGTCCACGGGCCAGGTGGTGCGCCGCCACACGGGACGTCACGCCTCGGTGGATTATTCCACCAAGATCCAGATGTCCACAAAAGGCGGCGGCTGGGTGAATTTGACCCGGTCGGGCAGCAATCTGACGCCGGCCCGCTTGAACACCCTGGCCAAGTGGATGGACGAGCATGGTATGGCCGATGACCTGCTGGACGAAAAATACAAAGATACCGCGGTGCTCCAGGAAAACGGCATCCACATAGCCCAGGTGTTGGAGAATTTCTGTAACAATATGCCTCAGGAAGAGCTCTGGGAAGGCGGTCAGGAAAGGGACTTCCCCTGGGGCGCCATACGCTCCATGGACGATTTGATGGGTGATGCCCACTTGCAAGACCGGGAATTCTTCGTTGAGGTGGAGCACCCCGAGCTGGGCCGCAGTTTCACCTATCCCGGCGCGGCCGCCATCTACAATGGCTCTCCATGGCGCATCTCCCGCCGAGCGCCGTTGATCGGCGAACACAATCAGGAGATATACTGCGGGGAACTCAAATTGAGCCTGGCCGAGCTGACTGTCCTCGCCGAATCCGGCGTGATCTAAGGTAAAACGATTCAGGCTGAGACTGGACGAGTAAGCCCAGTCCGGCTATGACTTGGGAAAGGAGGCGATCCATTTGAGCTTGAGAGCTAAGGCGGCGGTGGTGGGGTTCTTCGAACTTCCCACCCTGAGGAATTATCCCGGCAGGACCACCAATTCCCTATTGGCTGAGGCCATCCGAGGCGCCATCGCCGACGCGGGGCTGACCAGAGACGACGTTGACGGCCTGATAACCAGGGGCTCCGACGTGACCCCGGTGGAGCTGGCCGAATACATGGGCATCCCGGTGAGTTTCAACACCGGGATCACCCAGCACGGGTCCAGCGGAGCCCACTCATTGGCCCTGGCGGCTTCGGCCATCGAGTCGGGCCTTGCCAACACGGTGATATGCGCCTTTGGCGGCACCCGGGACCCTAACATCGGCGGGTTGGCGCCGGGTCAGGTCAGGGGGACCCCTCCGGCCACCAAAAGCACCGAATTCGAGCAACCCTTCGGCATGGCCCCCGGGGCCAACACCGGATACGGGTTGATGAAACGCCGGCATATGTTTGAGTACGGCACCACTCAGGAACAGTTCGCCAAGATGGCGGTGAACCAGCGGTTTAACGCCCTGAAAAACCCCAACGCCGTCTTCCGCGACCAGCCGATAACGGTGGACGACGTGCTGAACTCCCGTTGGGTCAACGAACCGTTGCACCTGTTGGAGTCGGTCATGCCCTGCGGCGGCGCGGCGGCCTGCATCGTGACCTCGGCGGAAAGGGCCAGGTCGTTGCCCCATCCTGCCGTCTATATCCTGGGAGCAGGGGCCGGCGCCACCAGCCACGACACCATCTGGCAGGCCGAAAGGATAACCACCACGCCGGTGGTCATATCGGCGCGCAAGGCCCTGGAGATGTCGGGGTACAGCGCCAAGGACATGGAATTCGCCGAATTTTACGATTGATACACCATCCTTGAGGCCGTGTGCCTCGAAGATGCCGGGATCTGCGAGAAGGGCGAGATCGGCCCATTCTTCGACTCGGTGGACACAACCTACAAAGGCTCCTTCCCCATCAACACCGACGGGGGCCAGCTTTCCGGCGGCCAGCCGGTGGGCGGGGCCGGCGGCTTCCGCCACGTCATCGAAGGTATCCGCCAGATCATGGGGAGGGCCGACGAGCG
>JADFPM010000230.1 GCA_022562335.1 Chloroflexota bacterium | reverse complement strand
ATCGGGCTGTCCCGGTTCGGCACCGGGTGGTTGGGGGTCCGTGGGAAAGTGGCTGATCACTTCGTCCATCAGATCGTGGATGCCGAAGTTGTGGTAGGCGCTGATGAACATGGGATCGGCAAGGCCCAACTGGTAAAACTCGGGCCCGGCCAGTTCCCTGGTGTCGTTGTCCACTTTGTTCACCGCCAGCACCACCGGCTTGTCGGTCCTCCGCAGCCGGTCCGCCAGCAGATGGTCTATGGGGGTGACGCCTTCGTTGACATCGGCGACGAAGACGATTATATCGGCGTCTCCCATCGCCATGTCGGCCTGCTCTTGGACCTTCTCCCTTATCTGTCCCTCGGGGTTTGGCTCCAATCCTCCGGTGTCCACCAGGATGAACCGGTGGTCTTCCCAGTTGCCTTCGGCGATCAGCCTATCCCGGGTGGTCCCGGCAATGTCGGACACGATGGCCTGGCGGTGGCCTATGATACGGTTGAACAGGGAAGACTTCCCGACGTTGGGCCGGCCAACGATGGCGACGATCGGGGTGCGGTATGGGGGTGTAGACCGCGACGTGCCGGGGCCGTTGTCTTCGGTCCTAGTGGTGGATGGCTCCTGGGTTTCTAGCGGCTCAACCATTTCATCATAGATGGGGATATTTTTAGACTGGCCTCGGGTAGACCCGTGTTGGCCGGTCTAACGCCCCGCCAGCAAAAATTCCAAAATTGCTTTTTGGGCGTGAAGACGGTTGTGGGCCTGGTCATAGGCCACTGATTGAGGGTGGTCCAGCATACCCTCCTCCACCTCCTCGCCGTAGTGGACCGGCATATCGTGCATGAAGAGAGCGCCGGGGTTTGCTTTGGCCATGAGTTCAGGATTCACGGTGTAACCCTGGAAATGCTTTTTCCTGATCTCTGCTTCGGCCTCTTGGCCCATGCTGGTCCAGGTATCGGTGTAGACGATGTCGGCTTGGTGGACCGCTTCCTCCGGGTCTTCCAGGGCCACCACGGCCACCGAGTCGAATTTCTCTTGGTCGACCCTCTGGCGGGCCAGATCCAACGACTCTTCGTCCAGGTCGTATCTCTCATATTTCCGGGGCGTGGCGATGGTGAAGCTGGCGCCCAAGGCTGGCAGGCCCAGGCATAGGCTTCGGGCCACGTTGTTGCCGTCGCCGATGAAGCTCAATTTTAGGCCTTCCACGCTGCCTTTATGTTCCTGTATGGTGACGAGGTCGGCCATTATCTGGCACGGGTGCTCCCGGTCTGACAAAGCGTTTATCACCGGCACGGATGCGTAGGCCGCCAGTTCCTGCAACTGATGATGGGAATATACCCTGGCAACGATGCAGTCTACATAGCCTGAGAGGACCCTGCCAACGTCGGAGGCCAGCTCCCGGTTGCCCAGGCCGACTTCTTCCGGCCCCAGGTAGATGGCATGTCCGCCCAGTTGGTGAATGCCTACGTCGAAACTGGTCCGGGTCCGCAGCGAAGGTTTTTCGAAGAGGAGCGCGACGCTTTTCCCCGCCAGGGGGTTGGAGCTAGGGTCCGACTTCATCTCCCGAGCCCGCTGGATGATTCGGCGAATCTCCGCGGCGGTGAAGTCGGCGATGGATATCAGGTCTCGTTTTTCGGCCATTTTAGCCATTTAAATGGGCTCCTCGACGGCTTGCATCATATCCCAAGTGATTCTTCCGTTCAAGTTGACGGGGCAAGTCAGCCTGCCATGGCCCGAGTGTGTTTTCGCGGGAATCGGCGTGATGTCCCAACCTGAGGCCCAGGTTCGCACCCCGTTCATTCGGTATGCTAAAATCGTCCTGCCGTGCCCCGTCCCAACGCGTGCGAACCTCCGCCGGCCATCGTGAGGTTTCAGTAGTAAGGTTTCAGTAATAAGGTTTCAGTCGTGAGGGTTCGGCGGGCGGTGATCGTAATCCGCCCAATAACCAAGACAAATGGCTAAATTTCTGGGAGCGACCATTATGGCGAATATGGACCACGTTCAATTGGCGAGAAAGGGCCGCGATGCGGTAGCTCGCTGGCGGGAAGAGAACCCAGGGGAAACCCTTGACCTGAATGCCGCCTATATGAGCCATGCCCGCATGCCCCAGGTGGATTTACGCGGTGCGGACATGCGCGACTCTGACTTGATGGGGGCGATGTTGCACCGGGCCAACCTTTCGGGTTGCCACCTGAATCCCTCCCACCTGTACCGGGCCAACCTGACACAGGTGGATCTGACCAACGCTTTGCTCAACGGGGCCAACTTGCGGGGCGCCAACCTTTCCGGGGCAGACCTTACCGGCGCTGACCTGGACCGGGCGGTGCTTTCCGACGCCAATCTGACCGGCGCCAAGCTCAACGGCGTCAATCTCTCCCGGGCCAATTTGGTGGGCGCGAACCTCACCGACGCGGATCTCAGCGGCGCCAACCTGAATGGAGCGTCCCTGGTGCGTGCCAACCTGACCAACGCCAAGTTCGATGGCGCCGATCTGTACGAGTCGGTCCTTAATAGCCCGGTTTTGACCGGCACCGATTTCACCAACGGAATCGTAGGTTACACGGTGTTTCAAAATTGCGATCTGAGCGGAGTCTTAGGGCTGGATCAGATGAGGCATGATGCTCCCAGCACCATTGGGATCGACACCTTGTGCCGGTCTGGCGGGCAGATCCCCCGGAGCTTTTTAAGGGACGCCGGGGTGTCGGTCGCCGCATGTGATTTTCAAGAAGCATTGGCGGACGTTGTTCCCGAATCCGGCGATTGCTTTATTTCCTGTTCCTCCGGTGACGTCGGCTACGCCAGGCAATTGCAGCATGATCTGCGGGATCATGGAGTCCGTTGCTGGTTGTTCCCCGAAGACGCCAGGGGAAACGCTCTGGTGGAGCGCCACAGCACCTCGGACCAGGAAGAGGTGGAGCGGTGGGTGCGGACCTACGACAAACTGATGCTGGTCTTCACCGAAAAAGGGATGGACAGCGAGACCATCCGCAACGACATAACCCTGGCCCAGGAGTTGCAGCAGACCAGGGACCAGTGGACCCTTTTCCTGGTGGCGCCCAACAGCGCCATATCCCAGAGCAGGAACCGCTTGGCCCGAAACCTGACCTCCGCCCAAATCGTATTCAACCTGGCGGAGGGCGCATCGGATTCGGCCGATTATAAAGATGAGATCGCCAATCTGGCCGCTCACCTGCGGAAAACGGAACCGGCCTCCGTTGGTGTTCCCAAGGTTGAGGATACGGGCTTGTGATCCGCCCAGTTCCAATGGAGACGAACGGGCTGGCATCAACGGTTTAAACCGGCCAGTTCAGCAGACTAAAGAAAGAGGCCCCGCATCGCGGGGCCTCTTTCTTTAGGTCCTGATCAATGGATTCGGCAGGCTTCTAGATGTAGTCTACCTCTTCCATCATTTCCAGGTTGTCGCGGCTCTGGGACAAGCCCAATGCCACCTGGTCCCGGAACTCCTGCAGCAGGTCATCGGTGATGACGCCGCCGGCAGCCCTGGCCTTCTCCTTGAAGTTCTCGAACGCCCATTCTTCGGTATCGCCACGGGGCATATCGAAGAAGCCGCGGTCGAAAACGGGGAGCTCGCCGGGGCCGAAGTAGCCCTTGCCTTCCAACTCGAAGCCTTCCAGGTCGTGGGTGCCCTTACCGAGGACCTGGCCGGTCTCGGCATAGTGCTCCATCACGGACTGCAGGCCATATTTCTGGATGGGGCAGACCTTCATGCAGATACCGCAACCCAGGTAGCGGGCCATGACCGGGCGGCAGCGCTTGAAGTACAACTTGTGCTTCTCCAGCCCCCGCCACCAGATCTTTTCCCGCATCAAGGCGCGACCGGGGCACCGGTTGACGCACACTTGGCATACCTGGCAACAACTTCATTGATACTGCCGTACTCCGGATATGTCTGGAGGCGTCCTGAATCTACAAACTCCTTGAGAGCCTGCTTCACCTTCGGACTCGTCTCTATGGTCATCTCGTTAAAATCAAGCAGGAGATACCCCTTCTCAGCCCTTCCTTCCAAAGGAGGCTTGTAGGGCTTCATATTTCGAACATCTTCTCTCATGCTTCTTTCAGATTCTGCCTTTTGTACTCGGGAGCTCCTTAAGGAGACGCTTATCCTGACTGCAGGCCATCTTCATTGCCTTGCCGAATGCTTTGAATATTGACTCTGCCTGGTGATGACCATTCCCCTCGTATATAACCCTCACATGCAGCGTTGCCTGAAGCGCCCGACAAAAGCTCTCAAAGAAATGCTTAAGTAAATACGTATCCAAATCCCCCACCTTTTCTCGGGCAAAGTGAACGTCATAATTAAGGTATGCCCTTCCTGAGATTTCCACTGCGACCACCGACTACACCTCATCCATGGGAAAGACAAAGTATCCTGCCCTATTGATGCCTTTTTTATCTCCCAGGGCCCCTACAAACGCCTCTCCCAAGGCAATACCGTATCCTCCACCGTATGATGCTGGTCTACCTCAACATCCCCTTTTGCTCGTACCTTAAGGTCAAACCCCCCGTGCCGGGCAAAGTTATCTAAAAGATGACTAAACAGAGGAATCGGGGTATCAATGTCTCCCTTACCCCTGCCTTCTATGACAAGATGTATGGAGATGTTAGTCTCTCTGGTCTTTCTCTGATGAGATGACTTCCGTTTTTTCATGAACTCTATTATACCTCTTTTCAAAAGAAAGAA
>JADFPM010000229.1 GCA_022562335.1 Chloroflexota bacterium | reverse complement strand
AATGAGCAGGAAATAGACCAATAGACAGTGGAAATCAAAGCCGAGGAGGGACACACATGCCGGACGTTCGAGGATGGCGCAAGAAGTTTGGAGTTTTGGCCCCCAGCACGAACACCGTCGTGGAGCCGGATTTCTACATGATGGGCGTGCCGGGGGTGACGGCCCACGTCAGCCGCATCTTGATGACCAACACCAACAGGAGCCTGGACCGGCCGGAAGACGCCGATGAAAGGGCGCGGCTGTTGGATGCCGAGATGAAGCCCACCATCGAAAGGGTGCTCACCGCCGAGCCCGACTACATGGTGATGGCCATGAGCGCGCCCACCTTCCGAGGCGGTGTCGAGGGAAACCGCCAATGGAAAGAAAGGATGCAGGGATATAGCGGCGGTCTGGGCCTGGCCAATGGGGCGGAGGCCTGCCAAAAAGCATTGGACCTGCTCAAGGTCAAACGCATCGCGGTGCTGACTCCCTATTGGGCCGCCACCAGCAGCCACGTCATCCGGTTCTTCACCGAGGCAGGTTTTGAGGTCGTCTCCCACAAAGACCTGGAGTGTACCTCGCCGGTGGCCATTGCCCAGGTGACGGAAGAGCGGGCCCGGGAAGCCCTGGTGGAGATCAATTCCGACCGGGTGGAGGCCATCGTCCAGTGCGGCACCGACCTGAACATGGTCAACCTGGCGGATGAAGCGGAACGCTGGCTGGGCAAACCGGTGCTGGCCATCAACGCCGTCATCTGGTGGATGGCCCTGCGCGAGAACGGCATCGAAGACAAGCTCTACGGGTTCGGCAGTCTGCTGCGGGATTTCTGAGTTAGGGAGCCGGACATATGACCGAGCTATCGATGCCTGCTGGACCAGATGAAGTCACTCCTGAATGGCTGACTCAGGCCCTTCGCAGTACCGGCACGATATCGCGCGCAAAAATCGTGGCGAGCCAATCGGAGAGGCTTGGAGTGGGACAAGGCTTTGTTGGGCAGGTCTACCGATTCACGCTAGAATACGGCACGCCTGAAGATAGCTCACCCCGATCCCTCGTAGCCAAACTTTCTTCCCCGGACCCGGACCTCAGAGCTTTAACGTTTGCATTGAACCAAACCGAGCTCCACTTCTACCAAGAGATCGCTCCCCAGGTTCAGCTGCCGACGCCTCGCCTCTACTACGGCGCCGTGGATCCGGATTCGAGCAAGAGCATATTGCTTCTCGAAGACATCTCAAACGCCAAGGTCGGGGACAACGTGGCCGGCTGCTCCACCGAAGAAGCGAGGCTTGCCTTCCAGCAAATCGGGGGATTTCACGCGCAATGGTGGGATAACACAGGTGTTGACGGTCTGTCCTGGTTGCGCCCCGTCTCCGGCCTGCCCCTCTTCGATCCGGAATCGTATCAGCATCGATGGGGTATGTTCACTGAGAAGTTCGGCGGCCAATTACCCACGCCGCTGGGGGAAGTCGCTGAGGAATTCGGGAACCACGCTGGGCACATTGGGGACCGGCTGATGGGGCGGCGCACCACCATGATCCATGGCGACTACCGTCTGGACAACCTGTTCTTTGGTCACCTAGGAACCGGCTCGGCTCTCACGGTGTTCGATTGGCAGGTTCCGGCCAAGGGGCCTGGGCCAGTGGATATTGCTTATTTCACAGCGTTTTGTCTGGAGCCCGAGCATCGCCGGAGGGAAGAGATGGATCTGCTCAAGGGATACCACGATTGCCTGGTGGAAAACGGTGTCCGGGAATATGAGTTCGATCAGTGCCGGCAGGACTATCGACTCTCCATGTTCTTCCCAATGGCGCGGCTGGTGACCGCGGGAGCGATACTCGACTTTTCTTCAGCACGGGGGCGCTCACTGATATCGGCACTCATTGAGAGAGTGAACGCCGCCGTGGCCGACCATCGCCTTGGTGAACTGTTGGCTTAAGGGACCGCTATGACCCTGGAGAGGCAACACAAGAATAGGGATTTAGAAGATCAAGAATAGTGAGGTCTAATCATGCCGGATCATACGATCACCCTGGGGAACGTGGAGCTGATCTCCCTCAGCGACGGGTTTCCGTTGCGTTCGCCCCTGACGCCTTTCCCCGACACCAAGATCGAGCAATGGCGGGAGTTCCCCGGGTTGCTGGACGGCAACGACCAGTACACCAGCCGGTACGGCACGGTGGCCGTTCGTTCCGAAGGGAAGCTGATCATCGTCGACACCGGCCTTCAGGAAGCCGACGGCACCCTGATGGACGATATGAAGGCCAAGGGCGACCCGGCGGCCGTGGACCTGGTGGTCTTCACCCACCTGCACCCCGACCACGTGGGCTGGAACCTGACCAACGGCCGCCCCAACTTCCCCAACGCCCGCTATCTGGCGCCCAGAAAAGACTGGGATTATTGGACCCAACCCGAGGTGGCAGCGGGCGCGGCGCACATCACCAACCAGATGCTGCCATTGCAAGACCTTAATCTCATCGACCTGATGGACGACGGCTATAAGATCACCGGCGAGTTGACCACGGTCCCGACGCCGGGCCACACGCCCGGACACGTCTCCATCACCATCGCGTCGGCGGGAGAGCGAGGATATATCCTGGGGGACGTGGCCCACAACCTGGCCCAGGCCCATTACACCGACTGGTGCCCCATCTTCGACATCGAGCCCGAGGTCTCCCGCAAGACGCGCCATCAGGTGCTGGATATGCTGGAAGCCGAAGGGATCATGGTTTCAGCGGGCCACTTCCCACACCCCGGCTTTGGGCATTTTGTCCGGGTGGCGTCCCGCCGGGTATGGCAGGGCATCTAGACTGCCAATACGGCCATGGACACCATGCTGATTTAGTGGCGACACGAGATGATACGGCTATACTTAATGGATGGCATGACTCCAATAGCTAGGAACATATCTCAAGCCGGTCTATCCAAAACGAACCATCCTTCGACAGGCTCAGGACGAACGGGAGAAAGAACCCTAACCGTTCGTGGTGAGCCCTACGGCCTGGCTCAGGACGAACGGGAGAAAGAACCCTATCCGTTCGTGGTGAGCCCTACGTCCTTCCCCGGAAGGATCAGGACAGGCTTGTCGAACCATCTCTGGAGATAGTTGCTACGGAGGACTCGGATGCTGACAGCGGAAGCGAATGAACGGCTGACCCGGGTAGGCCCCGGGACGCCGATGGGCGAACTGATGCGGCGGTACTGGATCCCCATTCGCCCCTTCTCCCAACTGCTGGAAGAAGAGGTCATGCCCGTGCGGGTGCTGGGCGAGGACCTGGTTCTCTACAAGACGCCCGATGGCGAACTGGGGCTCATCGGCGACCGCTGTCCCCACCGCATGGCCCTGTTGGCATTGGGCATCCCCGGCGAGGGCGGCCTGCGTTGCAGCTACCACGGCTGGAAGTTCTCACCCACCGGCCAGTGCGTGGACATGCCTCTTGAAGGGCCCGAAAGCACCTTCGCGGAGCGCGTCAAGATCACGGGATACCCGGTGCAGGAATTGGGAGGCTTGGTCTGGGCCTATATGGGCCCCGCCCCGGCCCCCTTGCTGCCGCCCTGGGACCTGCTGGTCATGCCCAACGCCATCCGGCAGATCGGCATCACGGAACTGGACTGCAACTGGCTACAATGCCAGGAGAACACCGGCGACCCGTTGCACAACGTCTACGTCCACGGCTACTGGTTCAAGTACGTATTGGAGAAGAAGGGCCGGCTGGAGGAGACCCCCCAGGAAACCAGTGGCGGCCAGCCCGAGCGCACCTTTTACGGCAGGACCAGGATGGCCGACGGCATAGAGTCCGTGTACGCCAACAAGACCCGGTACGGACTGGAGAAGGGCGTCAAATATTCTAAGGCCCTGGGGGCCGAGAAAGACACCGTCTCCCGGCACTCCACGGTGATCTTTCCCTTTTACACCCAGACCGGCGGTCCCAGCCGGGTGCGCCAGGAACTCCAGATGCGGGTGCCCATCGACGATACCCATACCTACCACATAAGCTACGGGTGTTTCCTCTCCCCCAAAGAGATCGAGGTTACTCCCCAGCCGGTGGTCCCCTGGTACGAGATCCCCCTGTACGACGAGAAGGGCAAGCCGATCCTGGATTTCATACTGGCCCAGGATTACCACATGTGGCTCTCCCAGGGTGAGATATACGACCGGACCCAGGAGCACCTGGGCCGCACCGACGTGCCGATAATCCTGATGAGACAGCAGTTTGAAGAGCAGTTGCGCATCGTGGAGGACGGCGGCGAGCCGATGAACGTGTTCCGGAACAAGGAAGCCCTGCCCGACGTGCTGCACGGCGGGGAATGGGACGAGACCCAAGAACTGCATTCCGGTCCGGGCGGCCGGGCCCACATTTCCTTCAGGTTTGCCTACCACAAGGGCTACAACCGGGACGACGCCGACCGCTACGGACCCGCCATGCCCCAGATCATCGAGTTGATGCAAAACATAGAGGACCTGGCCGGGGCGCCCAGCGCGGATTGACCGGGGGGCGTGGGTCATCGGCCCCTATAAGCGGCCAAGGTACATCTGGCGCTACGCCACCCCAGATGTTTCGCCGCTGCGGCTGGCTCAACATGACAGTGGCGGGGCCGGTTTACGCCAGGCTAGTCTCCGGCCGGGACCTGGTGGGACAGGTAGACCTCTTTTCGTTCTCTGGACGATTCCAGCACCGCTAGACACACTTCCAGGTTGGCCTTCCCCCATTTGCCACTG